>NZ_KV917367.1:0-1294 GCF_002009685.1 Exiguobacterium sp. HVEsp1
TCCCCCAACTACTTTCGGCGCTGAGACGCTTAACTTCCGTGTTCGGCATGGGAACGGGTGTGGCCGTCTCGCTATCGCCACCAGACTTTAGGGCTTGTTCCCTGAAAACTGAGGATTCATCAACACAAACCATTAGACTAGATCAAAGCCTCGACCGATTAGTATCATTCAGCTCCACGTGTCGCCACGCTTCCACCCATGACCTATCTACCTCATCGTCTCTGAGGGGTCTTTCTTGATTGCTCAAAGGGAAATCTCATCTCGGAGGGGGCTTCATGCTTAGATGCTTTCAGCACTTATCCCGTCCGCACGTAGCTACCCAGCGGTGCTCCTGGCGGAACAACTGGTACACCAGCGGTGCGTCCATCCCGGTCCTCTCGTACTAAGGACAGCTCTCCTCAAATTTCCTGCGCCCACGACGGATAGGGACCGAACTGTCTCACGACGTTCTGAACCCAGCTCGCGTACCGCTTTAATGGGCGAACAGCCCAACCCTTGGGACCTACTCCAGCCCCAGGATGCGATGAGCCGACATCGAGGTGCCAAACCTCCCCGTCGATGTGGACTCTTGGGGGAGATCAGCCTGTTATCCCCAGGGTAGCTTTTATCCGTTGAGCGATGGCCCTTCCATGCGGAACCACCGGATCACTAAGCCCGACTTTCGTCCCTGCTCGACTTGTAGGTCTCGCAGTCAAGCTCCCTTCTGCCTTTGCACTCTTCGAATGATTTCCAACCATTCTGAGGGAACCTTTGGGCGCCTCCGTTACTGTTTAGGAGGCGACCGCCCCAGTCAAACTACCCGCCTGACACGGTCCTCCAGCCGGATCACGGCTGCGAGTTAGAGACTCTATACGCAAAGGGTGGTATCCCAAGGGTGTCTCCACCGAAGCTGGCGCTCCGGCTTCACAAACTCCCACCTATCCTGTACATCGCGTACAAAGCCTCAATATCAGGCTGTAGTAAAGCTCCATGGGGTCTTTCCGTCCTGTCGCGGGTAACCTGCATCTTCACAGGTACTATGATTTCACCGGGTCTCTCGTTGAGACAGTGCCCAAATCGTTACGCCTTTCGTGCGGGTCGGAACTTACCCGACAAGGAATTTCGCTACCTTAGGACCGTTATAGTTACGGCCGCCGTTTACTGGGGCTTCGGTTCAGTGCTTCTCTTGCGATGACACATCCCCTTAACCTTCCAGCACCGGGCAGGCGTCAGCCCCTATACTTCATCTTGCGATTTAGCAGAGACCTGTGTTTTTGCTAAACAGTCGTTTGGGCCTATTCACTGCGGCTTATGT
>NZ_KV917367.1:4226-49226 GCF_002009685.1 Exiguobacterium sp. HVEsp1
GCGGGCTTCTTTCTTAATTTATCGAACTATTAGGCACGCCGCCAGCGTTCGTCCTGAGCCAGGATCAAACTCTCCAAAGAATTTGATACAGCTCTTAAATTGACGAAGCTTGCGCTTCATTCAAAAATGGTAAAACTTATTTTTGCCTCATCGTTCAGTTTTCAAAGTTCGTCTGCCGCTCTTGGCGACTCTTAAAATAATACAAGTCATCGACACAGTTGTCAACCACTTTTTTATTTCTTTTCCGCTGCCATCAGCGGCAACGTTTATTACTTTACCGTACACCTCTCATTAACGCAAGGGGTTTTTCTAAAGTTTTTTTTTAAAAGTTTTTTATCTATAGAATTCCTTCTGTTTAACGGCTTACCTATGCGTTTCGAGGCTGACAAAAAAAGAAGCCGGATCATATTAACGGATGATCCGGCCACTAAATTGATTATTGTTGATGGCGCATCGTTGGGAAAAGAAGAACGTCACGGATTGAAGGCGCGTTCGTCAATAACATGACGAGGCGGTCAATCCCGATTCCAAGTCCGCCTGTTGGCGGCATACCATATTCAAGTGCCTCAAGGAAATCGTTGTCGAGTTCATGTGCCTCATCGTTACCTGCTTCTTTTTCAAGCAACTGTGCTTCAAAGCGTTCACGTTGATCGATTGGGTCATTCAACTCCGTGAAGGCATTCGCATGTTCACGACGAACAATGAACAACTCGAAACGATCCGTGAAGCGTGGATCTGTTTCATTCTTCTTCGCCAATGGTGATACTTCAACCGGGTGTCCTGTGACAAATGTCGGTTGAAGCAACGTTTCTTCTACTTTCTGCTCGAAGAATTCATTCACGATATGACCAAACGTCATATGATCTTGTACTTCTACACCGTGTTCTTTTGCGAGAGCACGTGCTTCTTCATCGGACATTTGTTGCCAGAAATCGACACCTGTCTCTTCTTTAACAAGGTCGACCATATGTGCACGTTTCCAACCGATGCCAAGATGAATTGTATCTTCACCATACTGCACATCTGTTGAACCGAGTACTTCTTTCGCTACGTGCGCAACCAATTCTTCCGTCAAATCCATGATGTCGTTGTAATCTGCATAGGCTTCATACAATTCGATCATCGTGAATTCAGGGTTGTGACGTGTAGAGATCCCTTCGTTACGGAATACACGTCCGATTTCGTACACGCGCTCGAGTCCACCAACGATCAAGCGTTTCAAGTGAAGTTCGATGGCAATACGCATATAAAGTTCCATATCCAACGCATTATGATGCGTTAAGAACGGACGCGCCGCTGCTCCACCCGCGATTGTGTGTAACATCGGTGTTTCCACTTCTAAATATCCTTTTTGATTTAAGAAGTTGCGAATCTCCGAAATGATGCGGCTACGCAAAATGAATGTCTGACGCGAGTCCTGGTTTGTAATCAAATCAAGATAGCGTTGGCGATAGCGCTGTTCCACGTCTTTTAATCCATGGTATTTGTCCGGAAGCGGGCGAAGCGCCTTCGTCAATAATTCAAACTCTTCCACGTGAATCGAAAGCTCACCAACGTTCGTTTTAAAGAGCTTCCCTTTCACACCGACGATGTCACCGAGGTCTGAAGACTTGAATAAGTCAAACGGCTCATCCCCGACATCGTTTTTGCGAACGTAAATTTGAATTTGACCTGTCACATCTTGAATGTGGGCAAAGAAAACCTTCCCTTTTCCACGTTTCGTCATGATGCGTCCAGCCAATGTGACTTCTACATCTTGTTCAGCCAAAGCCTCTTTTTCAATTGATTCATACTGCTCATGTAATTCACCTGCGTGTGCAGAACGATCAAAGCGGTGACCGAACGGGTCGAGACCGCGCTCACGCATATCGGTCATCTTCTCAAAACGAACCTGCATTTGATCATTCATTTCTAACTCGTGGCTCACTATTCCATTCACTCCTCTATCCATATTGGGTTTCTCTCTAACAAAAAACTGTCGACCCGATGGCCAACAGCACAGCCGAAGCCGTTCATTCGTTGTGGTGCACTTTTTCGCCAAACAAGCTTACCATAAATTAGTTCTTTTCACTAGTTCACACTTCTGACAGTTGTCGTTCGAGTTGGTCCACAAATCCATAAAGGACCGCCGCGAACGCTTCGCGCGATTCCGTTTCGTTGATTTGTTTGCGAATCGGACCACTGCCTTTCAACCCTTTCAAATACCAGGCCGCGTGTTGACGCATTTCGCGTACGGCTGTCAGCTCACCTTTGATTGCACTCAACCGGTCGAGATGAAGCATGCAGATGTCGATTTTCTCACGCGCCTCTGGTTCCGGCGGGAGCTCCCCTGTTTCAAGGTACTGGACCGTTTGATAGAGCATCCACGGATTCCCAAGTGCCGCACGTCCAATCATGACGGCATCCACGCCATATTGGTCAATGACACGCTTCGCGTCTTGTGGTGTGGCAATGTCCCCGTTCCCTATAATCGGTACGGTCGCGACTTTCTTCGCCTCGCCAATCCAGTCCCAATTCGCGGTTCCTTCATATTGTTGGGCACGCGTACGTCCATGAATGGCAATGGCTGCCGCTCCACCTGTCTGAGCCGCCTTCACATTGTCCAAAATAAAGATGTGATCATCGTCCCAACCAAGGCGCATTTTCACCGTGACCGGTTTTTCGACGACATTCGTGACGGCATTCACCATCTCATATACTTTATCCGGGTCGAGTAACCACTTCGCCCCTGCGTCACACTTCGTCACTTTCGGTACGGGACAACCCATGTTGATATCAATGATATCCGCGTTGGTGTTTTGGTCGACGTACTGCGCCGCTCTGACGAGTGTATCTTTCGAACCGCCGAAGATTTGTAAACTGAGCGGTTTCTCTCGTTCATCGACGTATAGCATGCGCATCGTCCGAGCGTTCTCGAGCAAGATTCCTTTATCGCTAACCATTTCGGCACAGACGAGTCCCGCTCCGAACTCTTTTGCAATCAAACGGAAAGCGGGATTGGTCACGCCGGCCATCGGCGCGAGGACTGCACGGTTTTTAATCTCTATGTTTCCTATCTTAAAGCCTGTCAAGACAACACATCCTTCATTTCACCAAATTCGTAAGCAACTGTAACCGGACAACATCTTGGCGGTCCGTCATTGATAACCCTTCAAGCCAAGAGGCGACCGTCCGTCCTCGAACGACGAGTTCTGGCGCGATCTCCGCTAACGGGGCAAGAACAAATGCACGTTCCTGCATGCGCGGATGCGGAACCGTTAAGTGTTCTGATTGTATATCTTCCCCATTATAAAAGAGGATGTCAAGGTCGATGGTACGCGGTCCGTTCTTAAATAGACGTTCCCGTCCTAATCGTTGTTCGATCTGTTGAAGCGTTTTGAGCAGTTCGTCCGAGGATTGGCGACTCTCGACTTCGACCACCATATTAAAAAACGAAGGTTGCTCTGTATATCCGACAGGAGCCGTCTCATAGACCGACGACTGTTTCGTGACGTGGAGACCTGCTCGCTCCATCTCATCGATTGCCGCAGACAATTGCGCGGCCCGCTCCCCGATGTTCGCGCCTAATGCAATATAAATCATAACGTCCGTCCCCTTGTCATCTCGATTGCCACTGAGTCATAGTGTCCCGGGATGGGTGGGTCCGGTTTAATGACTTTAACCGTCACACGTTGAATCAACTCATTATGCGCCAACACGGCTGTCGTGATGCGTTCTCCGAGTGTTTCCAGCAAATTGACCGGTTCTCCCGTCACAACATCTTCCGTCAATTGATACAAGCCGGCATAGCTGACCCCATTGTTCAAGTCATCCGAACGTCCCGCAGGCGCGAGATCTAGTTCACACATTAAATCCACGTGAAACCGTTGACCGAGACGGTTTTCTTCTTCAAACACCCCATGATACCCGTAAAAACGCATCCCGTTCACAAATATTTTATCCATGTCCGTTCCCCCCAATCATCGCATCCATCATCTTCGCAGCACGGGCGTTTGCTTTGACGTCGTGCACGCGCACCCAGTCGCACCCCTTCATGATGCCAAGACACGTCGTCGCAATCGTTCCTTCGAGCCGTTCCTCTGTCGGTAAATCGAGCGTAAGCCCGATAAACGACTTACGCGACGTGCCGAGCAGAACCGGATACCCAAGACGTGTGATCACGTCGAGATGATTCATGAGTTCAAGGTTTTGCGCCACGTCTTTCGCAAATCCGATGCCCGGATCTAACCAAATGTGCTCATCCCTTACGTTTGCCGCATGTGCAATCTCAATTGATTCCTGTAGATCGCTAACCACATCTTCAATGAAATGATGGTAGTCCCGGTCTGTTCGGTTGTGCATGAGAATGATGGGAACCCCACATTCGAAAGCGACACGTGCCATCGAGCGGTCTCCCCATTTCGAACCCCATACGTCATTGATGATCGTCGCACCGGCCTCGATTGCCGCTCTCGCCACCATCGGCTTATACGTATCAATCGAAATCGGGACATCGATTTCGTTTTTTAGTCGACGGATGATTGGGACGACACGTTCAATCTCTTCTTCCTCGGAAACAAGTACTGCGCCCGGCCTTGTCGATTCTCCACCGATATCAATCGCATCGGCACCTTCTTGTACGAGTTGTTTCGCATGTCGTACAGCTTCCTCGATTGCCGTATACCGTCCCCCATCCGAAAACGAGTCCGGGGTCACGTTTAAAATACCCATGATTTTCGTCATGTTTCCGCCTCCTAACCAAGTGAGCGAACGAGTTTCGCCCACACTTCGTTAAATCGTACCCCGTCTTTACCGGGGTATCTCAGATTTCCATAATGCGTCACCGGAGCGACTTGTTGGATTGAATTCGTCATCCAAATCTCTTTCGCTGCAGTCAATTCTTCAAATGTCACGGGTTGTTCGACTACAGAGAAATGGTCCATCACCCATTGTCGCGTCACACCTGCGAGTGCTCCGCTCGAGAGCGGAGTCGTGTATAACCTATCATCTGGACCGACCCAAAAAATGTTCGACACGAGCCCTTCCACTACACATCCATGCTCGTCCGCAAATAGTCCTTCAGCACTCTGGTCTTGTAAGGTCCGTTTCCCAAGGATATTGTTCATGTAATGATGCGATTTTAATCGAAAAGCTGCTTCAGGACGACTTCTCGGAAACGGGATCGGTTCGACTCGCTTTTCCTGTGGTACGACTTCTGAGGAGAGCGGTTTGACGATCAACGTGACGTTCGGTGTCTCATAACGCCCCGCATAGAGACCAAGTGGTGCAACCCCCGCCGACACGTTCAAGCGGATATAGAGGTCGGGTGCATCATTTTGACGGCACAGTTGCTGAATCGCCGTCCCGATTTCTTCTTTCGTAAACGGGAAGTCTATCCACAGCTCATCGAGACTCTTTATCAAGCGCTCCCAGTGGGCATCGAACAGGAAAGGGACGAATTCATATGTACGGAACGTCTCGAACAAGCCCATTCCATACAAGAAACCGTGATCTTCAACCGGGATCAACACCTTCTCACGCTCGACTAACTCTCCGTTATGCCAATACCACATGACGATACTCCTCGATAAAGTTTCGAATCATTTCTTTCCCATGCTCAGTCAAAATCGCTTCAGGGTGATATTGCACCCCTTCGATCGGAAGCGTTCGGTGACGGAGTGCCATGATTTCTCCAGTCTCCGTCTCTGCAGTGACCATTAGACACTCTGGTAGCGACGAACGCTCCACGGCCAACGAATGGTAACGGGTCACAATCGTCTGTTGTGGAATCTCCTTGAAAATCGATTTTCCGTCATGTTGAATCTTCGACGTTTTTCCATGCATGAGCCGCTCCGCATGGACGACTTCTCCGCCGAACGCTTGCGCAATCGCCTGATGTCCGAGGCAAACCCCTAAAATCGGGATACGACCTGCGAACGCTCGGATTGCCTCGATGCTAATTCCCGCCTCATTCGGAGTGCAAGGTCCCGGCGAAATGACAAGATAACTCGGGGCAAGCGCCTCAATCTCTTGAATCGTGACTTCATCGTTTCGATACACGACCAGTTCTTGACCGAGTTCACCGAAATATTGCACCAAGTTATACGTAAATGAGTCATAGTTGTCGATCAATACAATCATGTCGTTTCCTCCGTCATGTGTTTCGCCGCCCATAGCGCCTTCGCTTTGGACAGGGATTCTTCATATTCCGAGACCGGATCCGAATCAATCACGATACCTGCTCCCGCTTGAACGTATGCGATTCCGTCTTTCACGACCATCGTTCGAATCGTGATATTGAAGACAAGGTCGTCATTCCAACTTAACCATCCATATGAACCGGTGTAGAGTCCCCGGCGAACTGGTTCGAGTTCTTCGATGATTTCCATCGTTCGAATTTTCGGGGCGCCGGTGATGGTGCCGCCTGGGAACATCGCTGCTAGCGCTTCGGCTCCTGATACTTCATCCCGAATCGTACCCCGTACGTTCGAGACGATATGTTGTACGTGTGAGTATTTCTCAATCACCATCAATTCATCAACATGAACGCTGCCATATGCCGCCACCTTGCCAAGGTCGTTCCGTTCGAGGTCGACGAGCATGACGTGTTCTGCTCGCTCTTTCTCGTTTTCAAGCAACGTGTTCGCCAACTCTAGGTCCTCCACATCATCTTTGCCACGTGGACGCGTACCCGCGATCGGGCGCGTCGAAATGTCGGTTCCATGTTTTTCAAGCAACAACTCTGGTGAAGCGGAGACCATCGTCAAAGCGTCGTCCACGAAATAGCCCATATAAGGAGATGGATTCATTTGTCGCAACGTATCATATACACGACGCGGGTCAGCGAGAAGCGGTTCAGACTGCCGAACGCTCAAGTTCACTTGGAACACGTCCCCTTCTACGATATAGGACTGAATCCGTTTGACCGCTTCAACAAACTCTTCCTGGGACATGGAGCGCGATCGCTCTACCGATGACTGCCCTGTCGGCTTGAACGCGTAATGCGACTCGACGTTCCACATGGCCGCCAATCGGTCCGCCTTACGTTCTGCACCTTCCTTCGCCGTCACCATCAAGTACAGAGTCGAATCCACTTCATCGAACACCGCCACCTCATCAAACAGAAGAAACGAGACGTCTGGTGTCGACAAATCATCCTCCGCTTGCTCAGGGAGACGTTCAATCGTCCGGGCCACATCATAACTGACATACCCGATCATGCCACCAAAGAAAGGAGGAGCCCCTTCCGGACGCTCGGCCTCAAATCGCTTCCGCACCTCACTGACGAGCTCAAGCGGCTTTCCGTATAGCGTTTCGGTCGTATCGCCCACTTGCAAGAGTCCGACACCGTCTTTTACATGAAAGCGACCGAACGGCTCGATTCCCGCAATCGTATACCGTCCCGCTCTCCCACTCTCTAACCATGCATGATACGGTTGATCCGCTGTCAACGTCATGTATGCCTCATACATCTTCTCTTTCGTCATCCGCTTTGTTCTGAACGCAGTCGATCTCACATGTCATTCCTCCGTCTATTCATTCATGCCTTTTATTGTACACAAGAAAAGGCAGCAATCGAAAGAGAATGTCTCTCGATTACTGCCTGAAATGTTATACGCGACTCTCGTTTGACTCTTCATCAAACTGATAGAGCGGTGTGCTCAAGTAACGTTCACCGTTTGACGGGATAATCGCCAATACGTTTTTCCCTTTACCAAGACGTTTCGCTGTATCAAGCGCTGCCGCAATGGCAGCTCCTGAAGAGATACCACCGAGGACACCGTTCGTACGTGCCGCCTGACGAGCGTATTCGAACGCTTGCTCTGTCGTGATTTGAAGAACCCCTTCATAAATCTCCGTGTCGAGGATGGATGGAACGAATCCAGCCCCAATCCCTTGAATCTTATGAGGTCCCGGCTTCCCGCCTGATAAGACAGGTGAATCGACCGGTTCAACGGCGAGAATTTTTACGTCCGGGTACTTCGCCTTCACGACTTTACCTGCGCCAGTAATGGTACCGCCTGTCCCGACTCCGGCAATCAAAGCGTCGACTGAAAGTCCTGATTCTTCAAACGCCTCCACAATCTCAGGTCCCGTCGTCATTTCATGAACGTTCGGGTTGGCTGCGTTATTGAATTGTTGCGGGAGGAAGTAGCCATGTTTCTCGGCTTCTTCAGTAGCGCGACGAATCGCCCCACCCATCCCTTCAGGTCCTGGTGTCAAAATCAATTCGGCCCCGTATCCACGAAGGAGGTTTCGGCGTTCCATGCTCATCGTTTCAGGCATAACGAGAATGGCTTTATATCCTTTTGCGGCACTGACCATCGCGAGCCCGATGCCCGTGTTTCCGCTTGTTGGCTCGATGATTGTATCACCTGGCTTCAAGATACCGTCTTTTTCGGCCGCTTCGATCATGGCGAGGGCGATCCGGTCTTTGACGCTTGATCCCGGGTTCATATATTCGAGCTTCAGATACACGTTGGCATCCTCTGGTCCAGTCATTCCGTTCAATTTCACAATCGGAGTCTTTCCAATCAAGTCTGTTACTGAGTTTACGATACGCATTGCATTTCCTCCTTCATAATTCCGACTATTCCGATATTGTTATCATACCCTATCGAATTGAAAATATGCAATTTGGAACGTTGCTTACGCCTGCGCCTGAACTTTCATCGTCTCTAACTGTTCCGCTGAGAAATGATACTTTTCGCCACAGAAATGACATACGGCTTCGGCTCCACCATCTTCTTCAATCATCTGACGAATCTCTTCTTTTCCGAGACCGATAATGGCACTTTCCATTCGTTCACGGCTGCATGTGCAGTTGAACTGGATCGGGTTCGTGTCGAGGACATCAAGGCTATCGCCAAGGAGTAATTGAAGCATTTCTTCTGGCGTTTTTTCTTCACCAATCAAAACCGATACGGGTGGGAACGTCTGAAGTGCTTTTTCGAGCGCTTGTACCGTCTCTTCAGAAGCGTTCGGGAGCAGCTGGACGATGATTCCGCCTGCCGCAAGAATCGATTCATCTTCCGGTAAGACGAGGACACCCGCTCCGACGACTGACGGCACTTGCTCAGATGTCGCGAAATAGTACGTGAAGTCTTCACTGATTTCGCCCGTTTGAATCTCTGAAGAACCACCGACATAGTCTTTCAAGCCTAAGTCTTTAATGACAGAGATGGTCCCTTTCCCGACGGCTTCGCCGACTTTCAATTTCGTCATTCCTTGTTCGTTGACGAATGTGCCGCCATCGACACGCGGGTATGACACATATCCACGAACATCTCCTGCTGTATCTGCGTCCACGATGATTTTCCCGATTGGACCATCACCTTCTACTTTAAGCGTGACACGCGCTGCACCTTTTTGCATCGCTCCAATCATCGAACCGATTGTCATCGTCCGTCCGAGGGCAGCTGAAGCAACCGGTGTCGTTTGATGACGAAGTTGCGTCTCATATACCGTTTTTGTCGTGCGTGCGGCAAAGGCACGAACCTCTCCGTTAAAACCGAGGGCACGAACGAGATAGTCATCCTTCATCTGGTCGAGTAATGCTTGTTGTTCTGTATGAATCATATGATGTAACTCCTTTAGTTTACTTTTGATTGCGCTCGTAAATGAGACGGAGGCCTTCGAGTGTCAGGAACGAATCCACATGGTCAATCGTCTCTGCATGTTCACTGATCAATCGTGCCAGCCCGCCCGTTGCAATGACAGTCGCTTCACCGACTTCACGCTTCATCCGGTTCACGATACCGTCCACTTGGGCCACATATCCATAATATGTCCCTGATTGCATCGCTTGAATCGTATTCTTACCAATGACTGTCGGTGGAGTCGCCAATTCAATCCGAGGTAGTTTCGCGGCACGCTGATAGAGTGCCTCCACTGAAATCATGATACCTGGTGAGATGATTCCGCCATGGTAACGACGTTTCTCATCGATGTAACAATACGTGGTTGCCGTCCCAAAATCAACAATTATGAGCGGACCGTCATATTTGGCGATCCCAGCCACCGCGTTGACAATTCGGTCGGCCCCGACTTCGCGAGGGTTCTCGACATGAATGTCCAACCCTGTCTTCACACCTGGTCCCACAACGATTGGACGTACATTGAAGTATCGTTGCGACATTTGTTCAAGTGGGAAAATAACAGGAGGTACGACAGAAGACAAGATCACTCCCTCGACCTGGTCGAACGAGATGTTCGAATGATCGAATAGCGATTTCACCAGCATGCCGTACTCGTCGGTCGTTTTTGTACGATCCGTTGAGATGCGCCAATGGTGTACGAGATGATCTCCATCGTACATCCCGAGAACAATATTTGTATTTCCAACATCAATCACTAAAATCATGATATAGTTCCTCACTTTGTTGTCAATTGCAGTTCGCTCGAATTATAACACGAAAAAAGACGAATGCCTCGTCAAGGGCATTCGTCTCATTCATTAACGTGATTCGTTATTCGGACGTTCTGTCGGTGTCGCTTCTGGCTTATCGCCTTCAGGTACGACATCCGGCTGGCTGTCTTGGACAACTTCAGGTTGATCGACGACTTGACCGTGTTGAACGGCTGCATCATCTTTCTTCGCTGCGTCATCCGCATCCGTCGATCCATCCACGTCCTCTTCCGGCTCATGCGGAAGATACTCGCGTGTCTTGATCAAATGACGAATCTGTTTCGAGTCGAGCGTCTCGACATCAAGCAGCGTCTTTGCAACGAGTTCGAGATCTTCGCGACGATCTGTCAAAATCTGCTTCGCTTTCGCGTAACAGCGATTGATGATATCTCGAATCTCCAAATCGATTTCTTGCGCAATCGCATCCGAGTAGTTCTGCTCTGTCTGGAAATCGCGACCAAGGAAGACTTGTCCGCCATGGTTTGAACCGAGCTGGAGCGGTCCGAGTTTATCGCTCATCCCGTAATCCATGACCATCTTACGTGCGATACCAGTAGCGCGCTGGAAGTCATTGCTCGCTCCGGTCGACACTTCTCCAAAGATGACATCTTCGGCGACGCGACCACCAAGAAGACCAACAATCTTGTCTTCGAGTTCAGGTTTTGTCATGAAGTAACGATCTTCTTTCGGAAGCATGACGACATATCCGCCCGCGTTTCCGCGTGGAACGATTGTCACTTTGTGTACTTCATCCGCATTCTCAAGCTCGAGACCGATGATTGTGTGACCCGCTTCGTGATATGCAACAATGTTGCGCTCTTTTTCAGAGATGATGCGACTCTTCTTCGAAGGACCTGCGATGACACGGTCAATCGCTTCTTCCACATCGACAACTGAAACAGCTGTACGGTTCGAACGTGCCGCAACGAGTGCCGCTTCGTTCAAGAGGTTCTCTAAGTCTGCCCCAGAGAAACCAGGCGTACGTTGTGCAATCGACTTCAAGTCCACCGTCGAATCGAGTGGCTTGTTACGTGCATGGACTTTCAATACTTCTTCGCGCCCTTTGACATCCGGACGATCGACCGTAATTTGACGGTCAAAACGACCTGGACGAAGGAGGGCCGGGTCAAGGATATCTGGACGGTTTGTCGCCGCAACCATGATGATCCCTTCGTTATCACTGAATCCATCCATCTCAACAAGGAGTTGGTTCAATGTTTGTTCACGCTCATCGTGTCCACCACCGAGACCGGCACCACGCTGGCGACCGACCGCATCAATTTCATCGATGAAGATGATACATGGCGCATTCTTTTTCGCGTTTTCGAACAAGTCACGAACACGTGACGCCCCGACCCCGACAAACATCTCAACGAAGTCCGAACCTGAGATCGAGAAGAACGGAACACCGGCTTCACCGGCTACCGCACGAGCCAAGAGTGTTTTACCTGTCCCTGGAGGACCTACGAGTAAGACCCCTTTTGGAATACGTGCGCCGAGTTTCGAGAATTTGCGAGGATCTTTCAAGAATTCAACGACTTCGATGAGTTCTTGCTTCTCTTCGTCCGCCCCAGCCACATCTTTGAATGTGACGCGACGTTTCTCTTGGTCGTATAGTTTCGCCTTCGATTTCCCGAAGTTCATCACACGACCACCACCGCCACCACCTTGCGCTTGGTTCAACAAGAAGAAGAACAAGATGAAGATGATAATGAACGGTAAAATCGCGAAGACGATGCTGAACCAGCTACTGTTGGATTCAGCCTCCTCGATTTGAATATCCGTATTCGCTCGAAGCTGCGTTAATACATCCGCATATTCCGCTTCGTTCGCTGGAATGTTTGTTTCATAACGTTGGTCTTCATCTCCTGTAAGATCGCCTGTAATCGAGATAGCCCCCGGGATTTCTTGTACGGTTGCCGTCTCAATCCGATCATCTTCCACATATTCTAGGAATTTCGAATACGAGAGCGTTTCACTCTGACTATTCGGATTCTGCAAATATTGAAGGAACAAGATCAAGGCTAGGAAAATCACACCAAAAACCAATGTGTTTTTCACTGCACGATTCATTCTCTGCCTCCTATTCCGAGAAACGATGTTCTCGCCCATTCAGTATATGCCTATACTTTGGGGATTTCCTTTATCTTACCACGTCACATTTTCAAAAGAAAAACGTTAGCCCCCGTAAACGCTCGGCTTGAGCACACCGACATAAGGAAGGTTACGATATTTCTCTTCATAATCGAGACCGTAGCCGACAACGAATTCGTGTGGAATCACGAAACCGCTATAGTCTGCTGATAAACCATTTTTACGGCCAGTCGGCTTATCGAGAAGCGTGACAATCTTCACAGACTTCGCTTTACGGTATTTAAGAAGATCGACGAGATAACCAAGCGTCAATCCACTATCAATAATATCTTCTACAATCAAGATGTCGCGTCCTTCTACAGATGTATTTAAATCTTTCTCGATTTTCACTTCACCTGTCGAAGAAGTTCCTCCGTGATACGTCGACACGTCCATGAAGTCCATCTCTAAATGGATGTCCATTTCTTTGACGAGGTCCGACATGAACGGCATCGCGCCTTTCAATACACATACGAGAAGCGGGAACTCTTCTTTATAGTCTTCGCTCAATGTTCCAGCGAGTTCTTTCACTTTTTCTTGAATCTCTTCACGTGAGATTAAAATTTTCTCCATATCGTTCATTAATGACATCTTGAAATCCTCCTCTTTCTGTTTCGACACAATCATCATTTTACCATTAATCGTAGACAAATCGCATCCGACTTGTCTAGAAAATCTGAAACTCTTACCCCAACAATCGCGAGAATCCGTCCCGAAGCGTCCTCAAGCAACGGGAGAGTCGGTCGAATGGTTCGCTCAACCTTTTCATCGATTAGGATGCGGGACACTTTTTTTGTCCCCACGTTCAACTTCATCCGGTCCCCCGGAGCGAGCGAACGAATCGTCAACGGGCAAGTGATTTCATTTAGTGGAATACCTTCTCGCCCTTCTTCGATGGACAGCGAAACCGTGCGCTTTCCAAATTGAACGACAGCCGGCAACGACTCGATCTGAATGGGATGAAGTGACGCTTCTGCTGAACGTTGTACAAGATTAAGTACCCTCTTCTGCTTCATCATGAACCACTCACCCGACAGGTGGTAGGTCCCGGTATCCTTTTGACTTGTCCTTAGCTTCTCAAGCGCCTCGTTGACCTCTACCCCATAGCGACGGGATAGCAAGCGAGCGACCGTATACCGTTCAAGCGAGGATAAGCGATTGAATTCATCAAGTTTCACATGAAACGCTTTCATTTCAAGATCCACATTTTCCTCAATCCATCGCCCACATGACTGGTAACGCATGTCCCATTCAGCGTATGCCTGTTTCGCCGTATCGTATACATCGTCAACGACTGTCGGCCACAGTTGTTTCAGCCTCGGGATGATTTCGTGACGGATCCGATTCCGTAAATAGGTCACTTCCTGATTGGTGGCATCTTCCCTCCAGGCAAGTTCGTTTTTCCGAGCATACTCGATGAGTTGCACCTTTGTTTCTCTTAATAAAGGACGGATCAACGTCCCACGCCCGAACGTTCTTCTCTCGGGAATTCCTTTCACTTCGATCACGTTTCGGTGAAGTTGAATGAGCACCGTCTCCAACACATCATCCGCATGATGAGCCGTGGCCAGTGTATCGTATCCATGTTCATTCATGACGTCTTCGAAAAAGCGGTAGCGGGCCTTACGGTAATGAGCCTGTGATGCTCCTTCTTGAAAATGGAGACGCGTACCATGAAACGCGACTTGGTAGGATGCCGCTACGTGTGCGACGAACGTGTACTCTTCATCTGATGCTTCTCGTAAACCGTGATGGACGTGCGCCACCGCCACATCCCATCCTTGCTTGACGAGACGGTCCAATAAGACAATGGAATCGACTCCACCCGACACAGCGACGAGTACCTTTTTCATGAATTCCCTCCTTGATATAACAAAAGAAGCCATCTCGATTGAGATGGCTTCTTTACGCTTAGGTTAAGTGACCCGTACGGGATTCGAACCCGTGTTACCGCCGTGAAAGGGCGGTGTCTTAACCGCTTGACCAACGGGCCTAAATAAAATGGTAGCGGCGGAGGGAGTCGAACCCACGACCTCACGGGTATGAACCGTACGCTCTAGCCAGCTGAGCTACACCGCCATGTTATTGTTGTGTCCTAAGCACATTTTCTATAATAACCAGTCACCATTCGAGTGTCAATTCTTTTTTTATATTTTTTTAAGAAAAAAATCGTGTATAGTGTCGTCTTCCCCACTATACACGATTTTGTATCGTATTTACATCATGCTTCTGATGCGACTTGACGATATTTTTTCTTCCATGCGATCCGGAAGTACGCCCATAGTAATGCAAAACATCCGGCAGCCACAAACACTAAATAGGTTGTCGCCATCTGCAAGTACTGCGCACCATCTGCCGATAGAATTTCTTTATATCCGGCAACCGTATACGTCATTGGAAGTAGTGCATTGAACGGTTGCAACGCTCTTGGAATCAATTCAAGCGGGAACGTCCCGGCTGACGTCGTCAATTGTAAAATCAACAAGACGATTGCCGCGAAACGTCCAGGGTTTCCGAGTGTTGTCACGAGCAACTGTACGATAAAGAGGAACGTGATGCTCGTCAACCAGCTGAAACCGAAGAATTTTAATGGTTCGCTCACTTCAAGACCGAGCAGTTGCACCATCGCCACATCGAGAATCAAGGCTTGCAAGAATCCGACGACCATGAGGACACCAGATTTCGACAATACCCACGAAAGACTACGTTTCGGACGTCCTGCTGGATCGTATAACGGATAAACGATCGAGAGAAGGAGTGCTCCAACGAAAAGTCCGAGTGACATGAAGTATGGAGCGAATCCAGTACCGTAGTTAGGCACCTCGTGAATCGAGTTGTCGACGAGCGACACTGGACCGGCCATCATCTCGACGTTGTCATCCGTTAAACCGATGTCTGCGTCTTTCGCACCTTTCACTAAGGCGTCACGAAGTTCCTCGCTACCTGATGCGAGCTCCTTCATGCCGTCAGCGAGTTCACCGCTACCGTCTGAAAGTTCTTCTCCACCATTCGCGAGCTGATTCGCGCCATCCGTCAGCTTGCTCGTTCCGGCTCCGGCACTATTCGCGCCTTCGGCCAGTTCACGACTTCCTGACTGCAGCTTTTGACCACCATCCGCTAACTGATTCGCACCATTCACCAATTCATTTGTACCGGTGCTTGCGCTCTTCGCTCCATCCGCAAGCTTTTCGCTACCTTCAGACAACTGTCCGGTCGCGTCTACAAGCTTGTCACTTCCAGCGGCGAGTTCAGTTGTCCCATCTTGAAGTTGTGTCGCGCCTTGATTGAGCTTCGCACTCGCTGACACAAGTTCTTGGGAACGATCGGCCGCCGTTTGAGTACCTTGCTCGATTTGACTTGAACCACTTGCCAACGCGTTCGCACCTTCGGCTAATTTCGTTTGACCTGCACTCAAGTCAGAAAGTCCAGTCGACAGTTTGTTTGCACCTGTACCTGCCTGATCAAGACCTGCACCAAGTGCGACCTGTCCTTCTTTCACTTTTGCAGCACCAGCGGATAGTTGATCAAACCCGGCCGCCGTCTCTTGCTTCCCTTCGCTCAGTTGTGCAGCGATAGCTTGAAGCATTTCAGGTGATGCCGATTGACCCGACTCAGCGAGTGCTGTCAATTGTCCAATCAACTCATCTTGTTTCGCAGTCAATTCAGACTTCATTTGTCCGATCCCATTGACCACGTCTGTTTGACCCGCGACAAGTGTCGCGTTTCCTTCCTTCGCCTGAGTCAACGCTCCTGTGAGTTTTGTGGCACCATCCTGTAATGCAGATGCCCCCTCTTTTGAGCGCTCGATTCCGGCAGCAAGGTCTTGAACACCTTGGTTCAACGTCTTCGCACCTGTGTGCAGCTCATCTAGCTTAGATGCGAACGCTCCTGTTCCGTCAACGAGTTGGCTCGTCCCGCCTTGTAAGGCAGAAGCGCCCTCGCTGACACGATGGACCCCGTCCGAAAGTGAGGCTGAGCCCTCGTATACTTGTTGACTGCCATCCGCGAGTGCAGATGAGCCATCGGCCAATTGCGAAACACCATCACGTAATTGACCTGCTCCATTCGCTAGCTCCCGTTGTTTCGAAGCGAGAAGCTTCGTCCCATCCGCGAGTTCAGATGAACCATCGGCCAACTGAGTCATCCCATCGTTTAATTGGCTTGCTCCATCCGCGAGCTCACGTTGTTTCGAAGCGAGAAGCTTCGTCCCGTCCGCCAACTTGGCGGCACCGTCTTTTGCTGACGTTGAGCCGTCCGCAAGTGTCGCTGCACCATCTGCGGCTTCACCAAGTCCGTCTGCCACATCATTCAATCCGTCTTTCAACGCACTGACATACTGTTTCGAGACTTCGGTCGACAGTTCCGCTTTGACTTGTTCCATCGCGGAACCACCGATTTGTGCGGCTAAGAAGTTATACGATTCATTTGCGATATACTTCAGTTCGAGTTGCTCCGGATGTTCATCTAAAGCAGTCGTCGCTTTTTCTGAAAAGTTTTCTGGAATCTCGATCGCCATGTAGTAGTCATGGTCTTTCAGTCCAGATTCCGCTTCTTTCTTCGTCGTTTCGACGAACTTGAACGCCTCCGAATCCAGCAGCTTATCAATGAGGTCATCTCCAATCGCAAGCGACTCTCCTTCAAACGTTGCCCCTTTGTCTTCATTGACGATGGCGACCGGCAAATCTTTCATCTGTCCATACGGATCCCAAAAAGCCCATAGGAACATCCCTGCGTACATTAACGGTACGAGTGCGACTGCGAGAATCGGAACCAACACACGTGGGTTCTTGAAGATACTTCGCCACTCCGCCATCCACAGTTTCCATCCATTCATTTTTCTCTCCACCTTCACTTATAAAACATAACTATTTTTTCATGTTCCCTATTTTGCTCCCTTCCTCGAAAAAAAGCAACTCTTTTAGCTATTTTTTATAAATTTTTTAAACAGAAAAAAGCCATGAACGAAAATGTTCATGGCTCGTCTCATTACAAGACCTCTATGGTTACGAGTAGAAGCTAATTGGTATACGAAGGATTACCCGCGCTTGGCTCCGCGTCCACCGCGTTTTGAGTCTGTTTGACGTTTCAACGTCGAAAGACGCTCGTCGCTATCTTTCAAAAACTTACTCATCAATGTATCGAATGTTTCTGGTTCACGACGTTGTTCACGACGACCGCCACCACGTGGGCCGCCACCGCGTGGACCGCCGCCACCGCGTGGACCACCTTGACCTGGGCCACCTGGACGTGGGCCACGAGAGAAACGCTCACCAGCTGGACGCTCAGGACGCTCAGGACGTTCGCTTACAGGACGGTCGACTGCTTTCTTGATGGACAACCCAATTTTCCCATCATTTTCGACGTTCAACACTTTTACCGTGACTTCTTGACCGACTGTCAACACTTCGTTAATGTCTTTGACGTAAGAGTCTGCCACTTCACTGATGTGTACTAATCCTGTCTTGCCATTTGGGAGCTCGACGAACGCTCCGAAATGCGTAATCCCTGTAACCTTACCTTGTACCTTGCTTCCTACTTCAATTGACATAAAATAATGTACTCCTTTTTTGATTGATTCTTTCTAATTATACGAGTCGTTTCCCTAACGGTCAACGAACCGACTTATTCCTCTGGCGAGAAGTAGAAAATAATCTCTCCATCTTTAGAGAAAAGCAGTTCGTTTCGTGCTAAGTTCGCGATATAATCTTCATCCTGTAACCGTTCCACTTGCTCTTTCAACTCATCCTGTTCGGCCTGCTGTTCACGCAACTCCACTTTTGCTTGTGCGTAGGCTTGTTGCTGGTCCGATACGTACCCTACTTTCGAGAAGTAACTCTGTCCAATCAACACCATGACAAATAAAAACAGGAGAGAGGCTGCTGCCAAACGACGTCGAAGATGAACTCGTCGGCGATGTGTATCTTTTTCTAACTGTTCTCTACGCTCATCTAGCGCTCGAATGCGTCGTTGTCGATCCATCGGATTACGTCCGTTCATCGCCTCATCCCCCTCCTCTTAATACATTAAGTATACTTTTTTTTATGAGTTGATACTACCGTCCATCTTCTCTTCTTTAAGTAAACGATACATTTCTTTCGCATCTTCTTTACGTGCATGTTCTGCGATTGAATCGATGACGACCGTGACGAGTTTATTTCCGAAGCGAATTTGTAACTCATCTCCGACTTTGACTTCTGTGCTCGCCTTCGCGACTTGCCCATTCAGTTGAATTCGTCCTTGGTCCGCCACTTCTTTTGCCAAAGTGCGACGCTTGATTAGACGTGACACTTTTAAAAACTTATCTAGTCTCATAAACCTTTCTCCTTTGCCTCGTTCCAAAGCGCATCCATCTGTTCGAGTGTCATCTGGTGAAGGTCACCGTTCGCTTCCACATACTCGAATCGACGTTTGAACTTTCGGTTCGTCTGTTCTAATGCTTGCTCGGCATTCAGCCCAACGTATCGCGCAATGTTCACGATGGAGAACAATACGTCTCCAAGTTCCGATTCATCACTTAGGTCTTCATGCCATTCTTTTAACTCTTCTTCCAGTTTTTCGAAGGCACCGGATACGTCATCCCACTCAAATCCGACGTGAGCCGCTTTCTTTTGAAGTTGCTCCGCTCGCATCAATGAAGGTTGGTCGACGAGAACACCATCGAGTTGCGATTGTTTCTTTTCCCCTTTTTCCGTCTGTTTAATCGCATTCCAGTTTTTCACCACGTCAGAGGCATCTTCGACGGTGACATCGCCAAAGACGTGTGGATGGCGGCGCACCATCTTCTCACTGATGGAACCGATTACGTCACGAATATCGAAATAGCCCTCATCTTCTCCGATTTGAGCATGCAACATCACTTGGAGCAAGACGTCACCGAGTTCTTCGATGATGGCATCATCGTCTTCTGCATTGATCGCTTCAATCAACTCATACGCCTCTTCTAATAGATACTTGCGAAGTGACGCATGCGTCTGTTTACGATCCCACGGGCACCCGTCTGGTCCTCGAAGCGTTGCGATGATTTGTTTGAGTGTCGCAAAATCCTTCGCCAAATACGATTCATCCTCGAGCGGCGGAACGTAGAGCGTCGTCAAGTTATTCACTTCCGCCATCCGGTCCATTTCGAATAACGGAATGTGCTCAATCCGTTCTTGCGTCGTACCGGCAGCCGTCACAAGGGTGACGGGATGGTCGTCCGGATACCGTTCCATCAATTGCACTTTGACGTCACCCGCCACGAATCCATCGTACACTTGCCCGATAAGCACATGTTGGGTCACCTGCAAACGTTCAAGGTCGAGTGCGGTCGCATCGAGCAGTTGAAATCCATTGATTGGGTCGATCCGGAGCGCCTGGAACATGGCATCGAGGAAACTTTGACCACCGAGTACATGAAGGTCGGCACCGCGTTCCACCAATAGTTCGACGGTCCGTTCCGCTACGAACGGATGGCCCGGTACGGCGTATGTGATCGCCATTTCTTCACTTTTACTCAATAACGTCTCGACAATCTGGTCGTATACTTCTTCAAACGTATCACTCGATTCATAGACCGAATCAAATGATTCGAACACGAGTCCTTCCGCTTCTAACTCTTGAACGACAGGGTGTTCTTTTGTGCGCAACCAGACGAGCGGTTGCTGCTTTAAATGGCGGTACACACCGAGCGGCAATTGATTCAACTCACCAGACCCGAGTCCGACCACCGTGATTGTATAACCCATATTAGTTCTCCTTTTTCTCGAGCACGTCGAGCAGACGACTTCCGAACGGGATCAGTTCCCATTCCGCAAGTGACAGCATTCGCGTACTCCATAATCTCCATACATAGAGGAAGGCACCGCTACACACCATTCCGATTAACCAACCGAACGCAGTGATTCGCGAGTCGACCCACATCTGACCTAGCCAGTTTAACACGGCAATGAGGATCAGCATGGGTACGAGGGCTTTCCATAGCGACTTATAGTGTTTCGATCGAAATGATCCGAGCGGAATCGAGCGGTCAAGCGCCCGGAAATTATAGAACGCCATCGCTAAAAATCCAATGGATGTTCCGATTGCCGCGCCTTCAATTCCGTAACTCGGTACGAGCCATGCGTTTACCGCACTTTTCACTAACATTGCGACAACCATGCTGCGTGCCGCGACCCACTCTCGGTCAATCGCCTGCAAACATGTCATGCTCGCAATCGCCAAGGAGGCAGCGAACGTGCTCGTCGCTAAGAAGACAAGGGCTCGTGTCCCAGATTCATCTTCAAACAGGGCCACATTTAAGAAAAACATGACACCCATCAATCCGATAGTCGCTGCACCAGCAATCGCCGTCGTCACACGAATCATCGACCGGAGTCCCTGCGTCGTCTTTTGGAGATGCCCTGCCCGATAGTGACGGACGAGCGTCGGCACGTTGGCCATCCCGATGGTCGTGGTGAACAAAATGGCGAATTGCACGAGCGGATATCCTCGATCGAACACTCCTTTGCTCACCTTCGCCTCATATGTGCCACCCATCAAATTGACGATGGTGAAGGAGTCGACCAGTTGCATCCATAAAATCCCGAGTGATGCGAATCCGACCGCGAAACCCGTCGTCAACAAGAGTTTCATTCCTCTCCGAAACGTGACGCGGCGCACCCTCACAATCCGCACTCCTCGTGCGCGATAAACTAAAAAGGCAATCGCCACAAGCCCACCGATGAGCGTCGCACCATACGCATATTGACTGAGCGTATATGCATCTTTTCCGAGACGGACCCCAATCCATAATAGGGACAGCATGACCGTCACGCGGACAAAGTTCTCGAGCACTTGCGACCATGCGCTCGGTCGTAAGTCATCTCTCGATTGAAAAGCCCCGCGCAACACGGCTGATGCCGGCATGAGCAAATAACTCAAACTGATCACGCGAAGTGCAGGAGCTAGCTGCTCATCTCCAAGCCATTTCGCTAGGGTCGGGGCAAACAGCCATACCGTGACGACAAGCATGGACGAGAGTAGAAGCAAGGCGTAAAAGCTTCCCCATAAGACTTCTAACTTACGATTCGTCCCTTTCGCACCGACGCCGATTTTCGCAATGACGACCGGCATCGCATAAATGCCGAGTGACGCCACGATGGCCGCGAACGGATAGACGGTTTGATAGGCATAAAGTCCGAAGTCCCCCGCCAAGTTTTGATAGGGGACACGATAGGCGAAGCTGATCAGTTTCGATACGTAGCCGGCAAGGGCGAACAGAACGACGCCTTGCGCAAACTTACTTGGCGACCGCATCGCCCACCAACCGCTTCATCAGTTCTTCTAATACAGTATCGGCATCATTCAAGAGCTCTGTTAGCGGCATCCGACCGCTGAGTGACAGTTTCAAGGCACCGTCTTCTTGCCCTACGCCAAGCTTGCGACCAAGAGGCATCGACCACTCCATGAAGGACGGGACATCCAGAGCCGTCGTCGATTCTTTCGATAAGACAATCTCGATGCGTCCTGGCGTCTGCTTGATTCGACTCACTTTTGCCAGTTCTCCATAAATACGTAGACGTGTCAATTGAATGAGCAGCGCGACCGGTTCTGGGAATTCACCAAACCGTTCAATCAGTTCATCTTGAAGGGCGAACAACGCGCTCGGCGTATCTACATATTTGAAGCGTTTGTACATCTCAATCTTCAATTCGCTATCTGACAAGTAATCATCAGGAATATACGCATCGGCCTGGAACGTGATCTCCGGTTTGAAGACGACTTGTTTCGCTTGTCCACGCATGCGGTCTTTCCGTT
Source organism: Exiguobacterium sp. HVEsp1 (assembly GCF_002009685.1). Taxonomy (GTDB): domain Bacteria; phylum Bacillota; class Bacilli; order Exiguobacteriales; family Exiguobacteriaceae; genus Exiguobacterium; species Exiguobacterium profundum. The sequence continues at coordinate 26,521 of NZ_KV917367.1, forward strand.
CCTCAATGGCTTCAGAGAGCATTTGTGAGTACAGATCGAAACCGACCGAATCGATGAATCCAGACTGTTGTGCACCGAGTAAGTTCCCGGCCCCACGAATCGACAAGTCGCGCATCGCAATCTTAAAACCACTGCCGAGCTCTGTGAACTCTTTGATGGCCTGAAGACGACTTTCTGCCACTTCCGTCAAGCGCTTGTCTTTCCGATACGTAAAGTACGCATAGGCGATGCGATTCGAACGTCCGACACGACCTCGGAGTTGGTAGAGCTGGGACAGTCCCATTTTGTCGGCATCGTGGACGATGAGGGTGTTGACGTTTGGAATGTCGATTCCCGTCTCGATGATTGTCGTTGAGACTAAAATATCCGCCTCGCCCTCTAGGAAGCTGATCAACTGGCTCTCGAGCTCACTTTCAGTCATACGTCCATGGGCCGTAGCAATTCGTGCATCGGGCAATAAGGCCCGAATCTCTTCCGCTTTTCGTTCGATCCCTTCGACGCGGTTATAGAGGAAGAACGCCTGTCCTCCGCGAGCGAGTTCACGTTCGAGCGCTTCACGCAAGACGATGCCGTCGTATTCCATGACGTATGTTTGGACAGGATAACGATTCTCTGGCGGTGTCTCTAATACGGACAAATCACGGATTCCGATCATCGACATATGCAATGTCCGTGGAATCGGAGTCGCCGTCAGCGTCAGGACATCGATGTTCGTCTTCAGCTGCTTCAGACGCTCTTTATGTTTGACGCCGAAACGTTGTTCTTCATCGATGATGACGAGACCGAGGTTGGCGAACGTCACGTCTTTTGACAACACGCGGTGTGTCCCGACGACGATGTCAATGGTACCTTCTTTCAACCCTTTCTTCGTCGCGGTCATCTCGCTCTTCGAACGGAAACGACTCATGACCGATACGTTGATCGGGAATTCGCTGAACCGCTCGAGCATCGTTTCATAATGCTGTTGGGCGAGGACGGTCGTCGGGACAAGAAAGGCCACTTGTTTACCGGCGAGTACGGCTTTGAACGCCGCCCGAATTGCCACTTCCGTTTTCCCGTATCCGACATCTCCACACAAAAGGCGATCCATCGGACGGGAGCGTTCCATATCCGCCTTGATTTCTGCAATCGAACGGACCTGGTCTTCTGTCTCGGCGTACGGGAAAGAGGATTCGAACTGACCCATTTCTTCATCGTCCGGAGGGAACGCAAAACCGACCGAGGCCTCTCGTGCCGCGTACAATTTAATGAGCTCATCAGCAATGTCTTCAACCGATTTGGCAACTTTCGATTTTACTTTCTTCCACTCGGTGCCGCCGAGTTTATAAATCTTTGGCTCTTTTCCTTCGGCACCGACATATTTTTGGACGAGATCGATTTGATCGACCGGCACGTAGAGGGCGTCGTCCCCTGCATAGACGAGGTGCAGGTAATCCTGATGGATCCCACCGACCTCGATTGTTTTAATGCCAAGGTACTTCCCGATTCCGTGGTGCACATGGACGACATAATCATTCGGCTTCAGCTCTTGGTAACTCTTGATTCGTTCGGCATTCGTCAAATTCTTCGTCTGACGTTTTCGTTTCGTCACACGCTTGAATAACTCTTCTTCCGATACGACAACGAGACGGCTCGTCGACAGTTCGAATCCACCTTCGATTTGACCGATGATGACCGAGACACGTCTCGGTTCTAACTCTCCATCGACATTGGTGAAAGTCGAGGCGATTCCATAGTCGGAAAGAAGCGCTTCGATTTTATCTGCACGCGACTTATCTCCCGCAAGTACGACGATGCGTTGATCACCTTGCTGCCATCGCTCGACTTCCTGTTTCAATAGATGCATCTGACCATGGAACGCCGGTAGCGGACGACAGCTCAAATGGACCGTATCGCTCTCCGGAATACCTGAACGACGAGACGGAAGCAAGGAGAACGCCACTTGCTTCAAGTCGCGGAAGACTTTATGCATCGGGACGGCGAGCGTGTAATTGCTGACGGCTTCTCCTTTTTCGATGAGTGAAGAGAACCATTCCGCCTCTTCGCGGTCCTGTACGTCGGCAGCGTCATCGATTCGTGCCACCTCATCTAAAATGAGGACGGCGTCTTTCCCAACGTAGTCAAGGAGCGTGGACGTATAGAGCAATGGCGAATACTTCCCAACTTTCTCCGGGAGGTCTCCACGCTCAAGCCGCTCGATGTCTGTCACGACTCCCTCTTCAAGGGCTTGACGGATGACTTCATTTCCAATCAATTCGACGGTTCGGTCGTACTGTTTCCGAAGCGCACCGCCCGCCTGCTTCAGCTGATTCTCCGTTGCGATGAACTCGGTCGCAGGCGTAATGCACACTTCCCCCACTACACCAAGCGAGCGTTGCGTTTCCGCGTCAAACGTGAAAATGGAGTCAATCTCGGTGTCGAACAAATCGATTCGATATGGGCGCGCTTCCGTAAGAGGATAAACGTCTAGAATACTCCCTCGTACGGAAAATTCACCAGGTGTGGTCACCGTTGCCGTTCGTTCGTAGCCCATGCCCGTCAATTGTTTCGCAAAATCCGCTAAATCGAGGTCACTTCCCGGCTTCAACATAACGCGACTATCTTGCCACGCTTCCGGACTCGGTACATAGCGTCGTAATCCACCAAGCGGCACGACAACAACGCCTCCTGTTTGGTCGAGGAGACGAGTACGGGCATCGATTCGGGCAGCTAGCAGTTCCGGACTAGACGTCAGTGACAGTTCACCTGCTAGCGTCTCATCGATTGGATATAAGAGCGTTTTGTCCGGACCGATGAGTGATTCAAGTTGATCGAACATCTTTTGGGCTTGATACATGTTATGCGTCACGACGACGAGACGTCTCGATGACGATTTCACGAGTCCCGCCAAGACGAGGGCTTTCGCGCTTGTCGTCAATCCCGTCACCAATTGACGGTCCACTTTTTGGAGTCGCTCTCGAATCACATTCGTTTCAGGGAGCGCCACCATAAATCTCTCTAAAGCATTCATTTGTTTTCCTCCAACTCATACGACAAAAAAGGGTGCAATGACCCTTTAGTTGTATCGATTCATCAGCGCCAGCCAATCTGTGTCCACAAAATCAGTGGCTGCAGTTACGGCGTTATCGAGTGTTTCATTTAATTCCGGCAACTCGTCTTTGCGATAGTTCATCAACACCCAGTCGACGACTTTAATCGGGTGCGGGGGACGACCGATTCCGAGCTTTAATCGTTTGAATTCAGCCGTTCCTAAGTGTTGAATGAGAGATTTGATCCCATTATGACCACCCGCGCTCCCTTTCGGACGGAAACGAAGCTTGCCGGGCACCATATCCAAATCGTCATAAATGACTAATAAATCATCAATCTCAATCTTATAATAATCTAAAATGGGACGAACGGCTTCACCCGACAAGTTCATATACGTAAGTGGTTTGACGAGTACTACGCGTTCACCATTGATTCTTCCCGTTCCCATAAGGGCATTAAACTTCGCTTCATTCAGCGAGATGCCATGCTTTTCGGCGAGACGGTCAATCGCTAAAAACCCGACATTGTGTCGCGTCATCTCAAACTTTTTCCCGGGATTCCCAAGACCGACGATGCATTTCATATCATTTCCTCCTGAACAAAAAAGCCCAAAGGCGAATGCCTCCGGGCCTCGTTTTTTTAATCGAATAGGGTACTGACCGATTTATGCTCGTGTACGCGCATAATCGCTTCCCCAAGCAAATGGGCGACCGACATTTGCTTGATCTTGCTCGAGCAAGGGCGACCCGTCAAATCGATGGTATTTAAGACGACCAACTCTTTGATTGATGAATTGTCGATCCGCTCCATCGCTGGTCCAGAAAGAACTGGGTGTGTACAAGACGCATACACTTCTTTCGCACCCGCTTCGACGATAGCATCTGCCGCAAGTGTGATCGTTCCAGCTGTATCGATAATGTCGTCAATCAAAATCGCCGTTTTCCCTTCGACACTGCCGACGATATTCATGACTTCAGCGACGTTCGCTTTCGGACGACGCTTGTCAATGATAGCAATCGGCGCTTTCAAACGTTCTGCCAATTTACGTGCACGTGTCACGCCACCGTGGTCTGGAGAAACGACCACGATATCTTTCGCTTGAAACTCTTCTGTTTCAAAGTAAGTCGAGATGAGCGGTACACCAAGTAATTGGTCAACCGGAATATTGAAGAATCCTTGAATTTGCGCTGCATGCAAATCCATCGTGATGACGCGTGTCGCACCAGCTACTGTAAGAAGGTCAGCGACAAGTTTCGCCGTGATCGGTTCACGCGAGCGTGCTTTACGGTCTTGACGTGCGTATCCATAATACGGCATCACGATGTTGATCGTACGGACAGAAGCACGTTTGAGTGCATCGATCATGACAAGCAATTCCATGAGCGTTTCGTTTACAGGCGAGCTTGTTGATTGGATGACATACACATCATCTCCACGAACACTTTCCTCGATGTTGATATAGAGTTCACCGTCGCTGAAACGTTTGACTTGGCAATCGCTGAGCGGGACACCAATTTCTTTCGCGATTTCTTCAGCAAGCGGGCGGTTCGAGTTTAAGCTAAATAGACGAATTTCTCGTTCGTATACAGTAGACATGTTTAGGATTCTCCTCCGTTGTTTTCCATAATGATTGGCAGCAAGTTATCGTTTTGTGTAGCCTTCTTTATTCGTTTGGCGTTCGCGTGCAATCGCTAGCGCCTCTTCTGGTACATCACTCGTAATCGTCGATCCAGCAGCGACAATCGCGCCTTTCCCGACTTTTACAGGGGCAATCAAGTTGACGTTACAGCCAACGAATGCATCGTCTTCCACGACTGTCTCGAACTTGTTCTTACCGTCATAGTTCACTGTGATCGAGCCACAGCCTAAGTTGACGCGCTCACCGATTGACGCATCCCCGATATAGCTCAAGTGTGACGCTTTCGCACCGTCACCGAACGTCGATTTTTTAATCTCTACAAAGTTGCCGACGCGCGTGTTCGCACCGAGGACAGCTTGTTGACGTAAGTGAGCGAACGGTCCGACTTGAGCCGCCTCACCGATTCGGCTATCAGTCACGACAGACTGGCGTACGACGGCATGGTCTTCAATCACACTGTTGCGGATGTCCGAGTTTGGTCCGATGACACATTCTGAGCCAATCGTCGTCTTGCCAAGAATGACCGTTCCCGGATAAATGACCGTATCCGATCCGATGACCACGTCTGGTGAAATGTACGTCGATGCCGGGTCCATGAAGGTAACCCCTTCACGCATGAGACGCTCATTTGTCCGCTTGCGCATGATGGCTTCTGCTTGCGACAAGGCGACGCGGTCATTGACCCCGATCGTCTCATCAAACGTCGGTGCTGTATGCGCCGCAACCACTTCGCCCGCTTCTTTTGCGATTGAAATGACGTCAGGTAAGTAATATTCGCCCTGTGCATTGTTGTTCCCGACTTGTTTGAGTGCATCGAACAACAATTCGTTATCGAATACGTACGTCCCTGTGTTGATTTCATTGATGGCGAGTTCTGCCTCTGAAGCATCTTTATGTTCCACGACTTTCGTCACATTCCCATCTTCACCACGAACGACTCGACCATATCCGGTCGCATCGTCAGCAATCGCAGTCAACACCGTGACTTTTGCTTGTTGCGCTTCGTGATGCGCGAGAAGGGCTTCTAACGTCTCTGCCGTGAGTAACGGTGTATCTCCACAGACGACAAGCGTCGCCCCTGATTTACCCGCAAGCTCTGCTTCAGCCATCTGAACAGCGTGCCCTGTTCCAAGCTGTTCTTCCTGGACCGCATACTCTACCCGTGTGCCGAGCGTGTCTTGTACCGCTTCCGCCCCATGGCCAACGATTACGATTTGACGACTGACACCGATTTGGTCTAACTGATCGACAACATGCTCGACCATTGGTTTCCCTAGAACTGGATGAAGTACTTTATATAACTTCGACTTCATTCGCGTCCCTTTTCCTGCTGCCAAAATGACTGCAAAACGCTCCATGCTTGATTCGCTCCTATCTCACAACAGCTGTGATTGGTCTGTATAGTTCGGCTTTTCTGCAACTAAATCCTATTTACACCGTTTCTACTATATCGAAACCATGCCTTCGTTTCAATAGTTGTACCGTTCCTTAACCATTGAAACGCAAAAAAACAGCGGCAGGCAACCTAACCGCTGTTTTCTGTCATTCATGTGTACCGTATGACACATGTTGTGGGTCAAGGATTTCCACATCCATATTGGAATAGGTTTCCAATACAGCGGCTTCGACCTTTTGTCGCATCTCCCCGTTAATCGGATGCGCAATATCCCGAAAAATCCCTTCTGGTGTCCGTTTGCTCGGCATGGCGACAAATAGACCGCTACTTCCTTCGATGATTCGAAGGTCATGTACAACGAATTCATGGTCAAGTGTGATTGAGGCCAACGCTTTCATTCTGCCTTCTGTCGCGACTTTGCGAATTTTTACGTCTGTGATCTGCATGTTTCGCATCCCCTTTTTCATCGTTGTCTACGCCATGGTGTGATCTTCTGTAAGGTTCAGTTGGTTTCAAACGAACGTCATGACTTCATATTGATAACTCTATACCCTCTAATCATAAAACGAAATCAAAATTTTGCCAATCACTTTAAGAATTGTTCCACATTCCCCCGCGAAATGGTGACAAGCCCTTCATCAGGATCGACATTCGTTAACTTCATCAAGCTGACGTATTCACTCACCATCTTCTTCTCGGCTCCTTCGGCCTCCATCAAGACACCGACGCCCGCAAGGTTAGCCTCGAATTCATTCAAGAGACTCATCATCCCACGAATCGTTCCGCCGGCCTTCATAAAGTCGTCAATTAGGAGCACATTCGCACCACGTGGCAGACTGCGACGTGCGAGCGCCATCGTACGGATCGCTTTCGATGAACCCGATACATAATTGATACTGACGGTCGAGCCTTCTGTGACACGGCTATCCGAACGAACGATGACAAACGGAACACCTAACTGCTCAGCGACCGCATAGGCAAGTGGAATCCCTTTCGTCGCAATCGTCATGACCACATCGACTTTACGGTCGGCGAAGACGGACGCAAAGACCTGCCCCATCGGTTTCACCTGACTTGGATTACCTAGTACATCCGTGAGGTAGAGATAGCCTCCTGGTAAGAGACGCTCCGGTTTTGATAGTTGCTCACAGAGCGTGTCAATCATCTCCAGCGACTTTTCCTTACTCCATCCCGGGATGAACATGACACCACCGGCTGCACCAGGGACAGTCACCAGTTTTCCAATCCCATCATGGGACAACATTTCACTGACAATGACAAGGTCTTCACTAATCGACGACTTTGCAGCTTTATAACGACTTGAAAACATCGACAACGAGACAAGCTGATGCGGATGATCAAGTAAATAACGGGTCATATCGACGAGACGACCACTTCTACGAATTTTCATACGGATTCTCCTTCACATCTTCAATAATAAACGAATGTTCTATTGAGAATATATCACTTTCATTCGTTTTTGTTCAATGTCTTTTGCCGAGAATCCGAACGACGAACACTTCTGGGCAAAATCCTTTCAATCCATTATAGATTCGATGCGCTTTTTGCTCGTGTTCAATCAGCGCAAACACGGTCGGTCCGCTTCCACTCATGAGAACACCTTCCGCTCCGCAATGACGCATCGTTTCTTTGATTTGTTTCACTTCCGGGTGCAGCTTGAGTGTCACACTCTCAAGTGAGTTCCCAAGGTGTTCACAGATTCCATGAAAATCTTTTTGACGAATCGCCTCCACCATGGCATCGGTATCAGGATGATATACCTCTTCCATACGCACTGCCCGATACACATCTGCCGTCGATACCCCAATTTTCGGTTTACCGAGAACGACATAGCACGGTGGCGGGGACGGAATCATTTCTAACTGTTCACCACGACCTCTTGCAATGGCTGTGCCACCGATGACACAAAACGACACGTCCGATCCGATCTCGGCACCGAGCTCTGCTAGCTCCTCTAATGACAAGTTCAATGAAAACAGTTCGTTCATCCCACGGAGCGTTGCCGCCGCATCACTCGAGCCACCTGCAAGGCCAGCTGCCACGGGAATCTGTTTATCGAGCACAATCTCGACCCCTTGCTGAATGTTAAAACGTTCGCGCAACAATTCTGCTGCTCGATACGCCAAATTCCGATGATCATTCGGCACATAGGCGTGTTCTGATTGAATCCGAATCTCATCCGACTCTAAAACTGTCAACTCCAAGCGATCTGCCAAGTCGACTGTCGTCATTACCATTTCTACTTCATGATAGCCGTCCGGACGCTTTCCAAGGACATCAAGTGTCAAATTAATTTTTGCCGGCGCTTTCACACTGATCGTGCGCATCACGTTCACCCTTCCCATTTGTCTCCTGTTCGCCATTGTACCGTAAACGGGCGCACAAAAAAAGAAGCAGCTGCCAATGCATCCGCCCCTCATTTATAAATCAATTACCGAATTCAATTTTAACTGTATCCGTTAGGACATCAGCGTAGCTATACGAGACACGTTCCACATTATGCAGGTCTTCATCCAATTTCACAACGAACACCGCAGGATATGTCTCAACGAGCGTTCCAAACCGAGTAACAACTTTCTTACGACCGCCGTTTGCTTTCAACGTCAATCGTTCACCAACATGCGATTCGAGTTTTTGTCTGATTTCTTGTAACGTCTTTGGCATACGCTTCACCTCACTGTTACAAGTATAGCATAATTGAATATGAAAATAAAGATTAATATTATAACGACTCGTTTTCAGGTCGTCAACTATTTTTAAGTGGTAAAATTGTGTCAGACAAACGTGCGAATTCTTCTAGGCTTAACGTCTCTCCACGACGTTTCGGATCGATTCCAGCCTCGTGAAGCGAACGTTCGAGTTCGACCTTATGTTCTTTCCCGATATAGTTTGTCAAATTGTTCAGGATGGTTTTACGGCGCTGAGCGAAGCTTGCTCGGGCCACATCAAAGAAAAATGCTTCGTCTTTCACTTGTACGGCCGGTTCTTTACGCATTCGTAGTGTAATGACGGCCGAATCGACGTTCGGTGCTGGGATGAACACGTTTTTCGGCACGATGAAACTGACTTCTGCTTCCGCATAATACTGAATCGCAATCGATAGCGAACCGTATGCTTTCGTGCCTGGTTTTGCTCCAATCCGTTCTGCCACTTCTTTTTGAATCATCATGACGAGCGAGCGGAACTTAACGCCGCTCTCAAGCAAACGCATGATGATTGGTGTCGTGACGTAGTAAGGTAAGTTGGCGACAACCGAAATATCTTCAATACCTTCGTTTAAAAATTCTTGCTCCACGATCTCCCGTAAGTCCAGTTCCAATGCATCCCCATGGATGACTTTCACATGCGGATAAGGCGACATCGTATCATCTAAAATCGGCAAAAGACGTTGGTCGATTTCAAGCGCAACGACCTTTTTGGCACGCTTGGCCGATTGTTCGGTCAATGAGCCGATTCCGGGACCGATTTCAAGGACACCACTCACTTCACTCAGTTCTGCTGCTCCGACAATTTTACTCAAGATGTTCAAATCGATTAAAAAGTTTTGACCGAGCGATTTTTTGAATGAAAACCCATGTCGCTCTAAAATCGCTTTCGTTCGTTGGATTGTTGCAATGTCTTTCAACCCTGTTCCTCCTCTAATTGAGCAAGTGCCTGCTCCCACTCTTCGATCGTGACGCCGAGCGCCTCGACCCGTTTTACAAATTGTTTGGCATTCGGCTCACCGATTCGAAGCAACACCCCGAGTCGCTTCCGACGCGTCGCGGCCGCTGCTCCACCGATTAAATCCGCCTCCAACACCATTTTCCGTGTGACGATTGGTTGGTCCGTTTCGACACGCGGTTCAAACACTGCTCCTAAGACACGGCGAAGTGACTCCGGACTCGCATGTTCCACACCGATTTTCCCACGCTTGTCCTTCGCCTCGGCCCGAGGCAAGTGTGCGTGCTTACATCCTTTGACGCGTTCCTCGACAATCGCCCGAATACGATCTCCTGGATAATCTGGGTCCGTCAAAATGATGACCCCGCGCTTCTCCTGAGCACGACGGATTCGTTCAATCGTCTGATCGGATACGGCAGACCCGTTCGTTTCAATCGTATCGACGTCGAACACTTCTTGAAGTCGCGCCGTGTCGTCACGCCCTTCTACGACGATAATTTCTTGTATTTTCTCACGCATTGTCTGATCCTTCTTTCTCTTCTTCCTGCTTTGGAATCACCCAGATGGTGAGTGGTTTACGACCAAACGTTACGGCCTCTTCCTTTTCATCCATCATGATATCGATTTTTTGCCCTTTGATTGCACTTCCTGTATCCAAAGCAATCGCCATACCGATTCCCTCGACATACACGCGAGTCCCGAGTGGAATGATGGCAGGGTCGACGGCGATGATGCGCATGCCTTCATACAAAATCGTGTCGGTCACATCATATCCGCTTCTTGTCAGCACGCGTCCGTCATACGTCACCGTGTCTTCCGGATTGTTCGTATAAGCGGTCGCTTCCACAAGCAATTGTTTTGCGGATGAAAAATCAAGTACGTCATCTGTTTTCGGCGGTTCGGCAATCTCGACTTCAGCTTCCGGAATGAATGGGCTCGATTCATCCGCGGTCGTCGACTCAGCGTCGGTTACCGGTTCCGTGACTTTCTTCGTTCCCACTTTGATAATCTGCGGCATCGTTTTACGCAATGTCTCGACATCTGTTTTCGTACGATTTGTAATTGTACCATTTTCCACAGTAAGTGCATACCTTGTCCGTTCAAGTCCAGGAACCCCGACCTGCACCATTTGCTTCACACCTTCTTCGAGCGTGTCATCCTCTTCCTCAACCACTTCAAACGGAATCAACTCACTCTCATATTGAACGACATCACGATTCGTATTGACCGTAATCGTCAACCCTTCTCGGATCGGTGTGGAAGGAGCCGGCATGACCGTATCACTTTCCGTCACATCGATGTTCTCTTCCATTAAGAGTTGCTCCACATCCGTAGCCATTGTATAAATGGTCAACGCCTCTTGACCGACAATGAGATTCACGGCCACGACCGGTTGATATCGAATCGTCATCCCATTCGTCACCGGTGTACGGACCGATGGATACACCGTATCTCCGTCCCGTACCGTGACTCCGTATCGCAGTAAGACATCCTCTACGGTCCGCTCGCGCGTCTGCACTGTCTCCGTTTGACCGTAGCCAATCTGGAGCGAAACCTCGTGTGAACGCTCAATCCGAATCAAGCGGTCGTCCGGTACATCCTCACTGAGCGCCGGTGTGACATAATCTGATTCATCTAGTGTGATATTTAACTCTTCAAGCACCTCGAGAACCGAGTCAGCTCGTGTTTCATGCTCGATCACCACACCGTCATCGACGATTCGAATCGATTCAGGTTGTAACATCACGTACGCCACAGAAGCCGTCGCAATAATACCGATACTCGCTAATACACGCTTGATCATGGGAGTCGGAACAACTTCTTCGCGTTGGCTGTCGTGGCTGCAGCGAGCTCATCGTACGGCATATCGCGAAGGGTGGCGATCTCTTCAGCTACGTATTTGACGTATGCTGGTTCGTTACGTTTTCCCCGGAACGGTGTTGGGGTCAAGTACGGGCAATCCGTCTCGACAAGCAGACGATCCAGCGGCACTTCTTGCGCCACCAACTTCGGAACCTTCGCATTTTTGAACGTGACCGGTCCTCCTAACGAAATATAGAAGTTCAAGTCTAAACAACGAGGCAAGAGTTCGACAGACATGCTGTAACTATGGAACACACCACCGACTTCCTCGGCATGCTCTTCTTCTAAAATATGAAGGACATCTGCCGTTGCTTCTCGGTTATGAATGACAATCGGCATATTCGTCCGTTTGGCAATGGCGATTTGTTGACGGAAAAGGCGTTGTTGCATATCTTTCGGTGATTTGTCCCAATGATAATCGAGTCCGATTTCACCGAGTGCCATGACTTTCGGATGACTCATGAGTGTTTCGATTCGTGCTAAATCCGCATCCGTACAGTCAATCGCATCGACAGGATGCCATCCGACAATGGCATAGATATCTTCGTACGTTTCCGCCAGTTCAATGGCTCGATCGATGGTCGGTGTATCAAATCCGACGACGAGTAACGGAGAAACGCCCGCTTCTCTCGCTCGCACAATTGTCTCCTCCACGTCTTCACTGAACTGTTCCGCATTGATGTGCGTATGTGTATCAATCAACATCTTGTTTCCTCCTTAGAAAAAGAGAGGGAGACCGCGGTCTCCCCCATTCCATTATTTGACGATGGCACCGTTCGGCATCTGGTCTGAGACCGTCGCGAGCTCGAGTTTCCCGTCACGATCCGCCGCTAGAATCATCCCTTGCGAGAGTTCTCCACGGAGCTTGACTGGTTTCAAGTTTGCGACAACGATGACTTTCTTGCCAACCAAATCTTCAGGGGCATACCATTCAGCGATACCAGACACGATTTGACGTGTCTCTTTCCCAAGGTCGACTTGAAGTTTCAACAGTTTCTTCGCTTTTTTAATCTTATCGGCTTCGACGATTTGACCGACACGGAATTCGACTTGGTCGAAGACATCAATCGTGATTTCAGGACGAATGTCTTCGTCAGCTTCTTCTACTGATGCCGTCTCCGTCTCTTCAATCCGTGCTTTAGACGCCTGACGCATCATTTCTTGGATTGCATCGACTTCTTCTTTCACATCACGACGTGGGAAAATCGGTGTCCCGTCCGTCACGACCGCATTGCTAAAGTCTGCGAATGTATCCAACGCCTCCCATGACATGTCCTCTCCCTCGAGTCCGAGCTGACGGAACATCTCTTTTGGAGCGCGCGTCATGAATGGTTGAATCATGATGGCAACATGACGAAGTACGCCCGCAAGATGTGTCATGACAGAAGCCAGCTCCTCGCGCTTCGACTCCTCTTTCACGAGAACCCATGGTTGTGTCTCATCGATATATTTATTCGCACGGCTGACGAGTTGCCAAATGTTTGTGAGTGCGACCGAAAACTCCATGTGCTCCATGGCTTCTTCTGTTTTGCGTGTCGTCTCTTTCACCACGTTCAACAATTCTGCATCAAATGCCGTGACATTTCCGTTATATGCCGGAATATTTCCGTCGAAGTACTTTTTAATCATCGCAATGGTGCGATTCAATAAGTTTCCGAGGTCGTTCGCTAAATCAAAGTTCAAGCGGTCAACGAACGCTTCCGGCGTGAACGTGCCATCCGCTCCGAATGGAACTTCACGGAGAAGGTAATAGCGGACCGAGTCGAGGCCGTAACGATCAATCAATGGGATCGGGTCCACGACGTTCCCTTTCGATTTCGACATCTTCCCATCCTTCATGAGCAACCATCCGTGCGCAAATACTTGCTTCGGTAATGGAAGATCAAGCGCCATTAAGAGGGCTGGCCAAATGATCGTATGGAAACGTACGATTTCTTTCCCTACCAAATGAACGTCTGCTGGCCAGTAACGGTTGAAGAGTTCATCGTTGTCTGTACCGTATCCGAGTGATGAGATATAGTTTGTGAGCGCATCGACCCATACGTACACGACGTGCTTCGGGTTCGATGGGACTTGGACGCCCCAATCAAACGTCGTGCGTGATACAGCCAAATCTTGAAGACCCGGCTTTAAGAAGTTATTGATCATCTCGGTTTTACGAGATTCTGGCAAAATAAAATCAGGATGTGACTCAAAATATTCAATCAAGCGGTCCGCGTATTTGCTGAGGCGGAAGAAGTAGCACTCCTCACGAACGAGCTCGACCGGATGTCCGCTGTCAGGACTTTTTCCATCGACGAGCTGCGATTCAGTGTAGTACGTCTCATCCGGTACGGAATACCATCCTTCGTACTCACCGAGGTAGATGTCCCCATTTTTAAGTAATGTCTCAAAAACATGCTCGACCACTTTCTTATGGCGGTCCTCTGTCGTACGGATGTAGTCATCGTACGAAATTTCGAGACGGTCCCATAAGACCTTGATCTCTTCCACGACTTCATCCACGAAAGCTTGTGGCGTCACGCCTGCCTCTTTCGCTTTTTCTTGAATCTTTTGACCGTGCTCATCCGTTCCGGTCAAATAACGGACGTCAAACCCTTTTAAGCGTTTGTAGCGCGCAATCGCATCACCTGCTACCGTGGTATATGCGTGACCGATGTGCAGTTTTGCACTCGGATAATAAATTGGGGTTGTAATATAAAAAGTCGGCTTCGCCATGATTTATTCTCCATCCTTTCGACATATGCAATTTCCATTATACACGGTTCGACAAAAGAATTTCCAAACCTAATTGTTTGGAATTTTTTTGCGTTTTCTTCGTCATAAATATTCCAAAAATACCCTTTCTTTGTTTCAAGTTCAAACTTACGGGGAAATTTAGGTATATATCGTTCTTGATTCGACAAATTTCGAAAATTTACTTTTCCAGATAGTAAGCAGTTGACTACAATTGGAAAGTTTAGTATGCTTTTTGCTGTAGTCACATTGTCGAATTTTGACGATTCATGTCACCACGAGATTTCGACATCATTGGAGGAGGAAACACAAAATGAAATCTACAGGTATTGTACGTAAGGTTGATGAGCTTGGTCGTGTCGTTATTCCAATCGAATTGCGTCGTACACTCGGTATTGCAGAGAAAGATGCTCTCGAAATTTACGTCGACAACGATCAAATCGTTTTGAAAAAATATAAGCCAAACATGACTTGCCAAGTTACAGGCGAAGTATCAGATGATAACTTCAAATTGGCAGACGGCAAACTCATCTTGTCACCAGAAGGTGCACAACGTGTTCTCGTTGAGTTGAAGAACATGCTCGAAAATTACTACAGCGAAGAGTAAGCAAGGATTTCCTTGCTTACTCTTTTTTATGCAATTGATGATACGTATCGTATACATCATTCCGAGACTCGCCGCGGTCTTTCGCAGTCTGTTTGATTGCCGCGTTTGGTTTCAGCCCTTCTTCGATATAGTGAACCACGTGCTCGTATGCAGATAGTGTTTCCCACCATGTTGTCGTAGGTGCCGCCTCTGTCGCTCCACTCACCAAGACGACAAACTCACCACGCACTTCACCCTCACACCATGTCAACGCCTCATCCACAGTTCCTCTCAAAAACTCTTCAAACGTTTTTGTCAGTTCACGACCTAATACGATTTGTCGATTCCCGAACACTTGTCGAATCGCTGTCAACATCTCTTTCAAACGATGAGGAGCCTCATAAAAAATAACGGTGCCAGGTTCGTATTGAATCGATTCGAGAATCTCAACCCGATCCTTCTTCTTACGCGGCAAGAAACCGTAATAGAGAAAACGTTCAGTTGCAAGACCGGATGCGACGAGTGCCGTAAGTGCTGCATTCGCGCCGGGTAAGACGACAACCGGGATGTTTGCCTCAATGGCTAATCGCACGAGATCGCTTCCCGGGTCTGAAATTCCAGGCATACCTGCATCTGAGACAACGGCAATCGATTTTCCGGACAACAGATCGTCAATCAGTCTTGGACCACTCACTTCTTTATTATGTTCATGATAGCTAATCAATTTTGTCGCAATGTCAAAGTGTCGGCAAAGCTTCATCGTTTGTCGTGTGTCTTCCGCTGCGATTAAGTCTACTTCCTGAAGGGTCCGTACCGCGCGATACGTCATATCCTCCAAGTTCCCAATTGGGGTCGGCACGACATACAACGTCGGTTGTTCAGTTTGATAGCTCTTCTGTGAATTCATTGGTCGTCCCCTCCATCAACTTCTCTTTTTGTGCTCGGGTCAATTGCTTGATGGACCATTCGTATCGCATGGCCTCCCGCTTCGTCTCAAACGATTGTACGTACCGAAGTCGTACAGGGAGACGGGCTTTCGTATATTTCGCACCTTTCCCGGCATTATGTGCAAGGAGTCGTTTTTCCACGTCTGTCGTATAGCCCGTGTAGTACGTTCCATCACCGCATTCCAAGATGTACGTATAATGTTTAGGCATCGAGAATAGCTCGCATCGCTTCTGTATACGTATCGTCTTCTTCATAGACAACAAATGGCGGTAAAATTTTAAGACCTGCTTTTCCATCTTTCGATCCCTCGATTAATAAGGTATTCGCCTCGCGTCCCGCTTTCGGGTAAACGAGTTGCATTCGTTTTGGTTCAATTCGATACGCACGCATCAACGTCAGGATATCCAGTAAACGTTCTGGCCGATGCACGAACGCCACTTTCCCTCCCGGTTTGACGAGTTGACTGGCCGTCTTGATGCAATCTTCTAACGTGCACAGCACTTCATGGCGCGCAATCGTATGATGCTCATTTTGATTTCGGAGTGACGTCTCGTTCGCTAAAAAGTAGGGCGGGTTACATGTGACTACGTCATATCGTGCATGCCCGAGCTGCGTCGCTGCCGTTTTCACATCGCCCTCCACCACTCGAATTCGCTCTTCAAGACGATTGACCGCCATGCTTCGATTCGCCATGTCGACCAGTTTCGATTGAATCTCCACACCTGTTATCGTTCCTTTTGTACGATATGACAAAAAGAGCGGGATTGCCCCGGTGCCAGCACACAAATCGACCAGTTGTCCTTTTTGGATAGGCACCCATACAAACTCTGCAAGCAGTACCGCATCTAATGAAAATGAGAACACATCATCACTTTGAATGATTTTACCTGGACGTCCGAGCAAATCATCAAGGCGTTCTCCATCCTTAACCGTTACCATCGTTTCCTCCTTCTATAAAAGAAAGGCGACGGATAGGGAACCCCTATCTATCGCCCCGTATTAATGTTTATTGAGCATCGACAAACAGAAGAGACAGTCCCCATCTTTTCGTACCTGTCCGTAATGGAGGTTACAAATGTGGAATCCTTCTTGATACAGCGCAGCCAAATTGTTCTGCCCTTTCCCAGACAATGCGATTTGTGAATCACCATTTGTCGTATCAACTTCTGCCAATTGTTCGACTTTTTCGCGTAAGTGATGATTCTCTAGATACATATGCTGGTTCTCTTCAAGCAAATAAGCGAGCTGCTCTTTTAACACGCCTAAATGTTCGGTGAGGAGCTGCATCTGTTGCTCGATCGCATCCACCCGCATCATTACTTCTTTTTTGTCCATTCTTTCCACTGCTCAGCACCCCATCACTGTTTTGACGGTTTTCGTTTAATCGCACCCACTTCAACGAGTTCATCAATCGTATATGTGACGACACGCGTCCGATCGTGGAGCTCAACTTGAATGAGTTGGTCCAAAATGTTAAGACCGATTACCCGACCATCACCTTCTGGAATTTTGATTCGCTTGCCGACGTCTGGTAAATCACGTTTCAGTTCTTCATATGTGTCATTCTCATATTTCAAACAGCACATCAGACGACCACATACTCCAGAGATCTTATTCGGATTCAACGAGAGATTCTGGTCTTTGGCCATTTTGATCGAGACCGGTTCGAATTCCCCAAGAAATGACGAGCAGCAAAGAACCCGACCACATGGCCCAATCCCGCTAAGGAGTTTCGCTTCATCACGAACACCGATTTGTCGGAGCTCGATTCGTGTCCGAAACACACTAGCTAAGTCTTTTACCAATTCTCGAAAGTCGACGCGACCCTCGGCAGTAAAATAAAAGATCACTTTATTGCGATCAAATGTATACTCAACATCAACTAGCTTCATTTCTAATTGATGTTCTCGAATTTTTTCTTCACAGACGGCGTGAGCATCAACGGCTGCCAGTCGATTATCGCGTACGATATCCGCATCCTTTTGGTCCGCGACACGAAGGATTGTCTTCAACGGCAGGACGACTTCGTCTTCGCCGAGCTGCTTGTTGACTTGGACGATTTCCCCATACTCAATGCCACGTACCGTTTCAACGATGACATGGTCCCCACGTTTAAGCGTTGCATCGCCTGGTGAAAAGTAATAGATTTTTCCCGCTTCTTTAAAACGGACTCCAACTACTTCAAGCACGCGCTTCTATCCTTTCTGCAAATCGAACGAAAGTCGTTCGAACGTTAATTGAGGATTGACGTTTGCCTCAAGTCGCCAAATGGCCGCATGTACACTTTCAATCGCATGTGTAAGCTTCGTGACAGATCGATTTTGGATAAATGCGTTGTACAAGGCGGCCTCATTCTTAAATAGCTTCGGAGCATACATATCTCGCACTTTTAAATGAAGTGCCTCCTCCAGCCAATGTTCGAATAATTCAAGACCGACTCGCAACTCATTCCGTCCTTTGAAATGCCCTAACCATTTTTCTTGTGCGAACAAGAGCAACTCTTGAGGTCGTTTCGTCAATACTTCAATTAATTGTACCACTAGCCCGTACGCCTGTACAAACCACTCCTGCTCAAGTGCCTCTTTCGCGTCATCCCATTTCGGATAAACGGTCAAGGCAAGGTATGCCAAATCATACGTACAGGACAGTTCTTCTGACATTGTTTGCGCCAACTGAGCTCGGTCGATTGGACGAAAAGCAAGTTGTTGCGCACGCGAACGAATCGTCGGAAGAAGCAACTGTGGTTGTGTCGTCACTAAAATAGCAAGCTTACCTACACCCGGTTCTTCAAAGAACTTCAATAGACTGTTCGCCGCTTGAGTCGTCATCTTGTGCGCTTGATGAATGACGTACACTTGGCGATCACCTTCAGCACCTCGTAGTGATAAATCACTGAGCAATTGCTGAATCTGTTCTTTTTTTATACTCGCACCGTCCGGCTCCACTTCGATGTAGTCGACAATGTTTTTAGAATCCATACGCCGACAGTTTCGACACACTCCACAAGGCTCTGCACCATCTGGTGATTCACAAAATAAGGCTTTGGCGAACAATGTGGCTGTATCAATCAAATAAGGCTCATAATCTCCTGAGAAGATATACGCATGCCCCACTTTATTCGAAACGATTGAATTTTGAATGATGCGAGAAACGACAGTTTGCGACTCGCTCAATTCTTGAAAACGCATATGCCCAACTCCCATTAAAACTGATGGAATCCTTCGATCGGCAAGACGAATACCGTCGCCCCTCCGACTTGTACTTCGACTGGGTAAGGAATATACGAATCCGCATGTCCTCCCATCGGTGAAATCGGCGTGATCATTTGGTCGCGGCTCGAGCAGTTCGATTGAATCACGTCCATCAAATCATCAAGACGCTCTTGTGGAATCCCCATCATAAACGTTGTATTACCTTCTTTTAAAAATCCACCCGTCGTGGCTAACTTTGTCGCGCGGAAATCTTGCTCGACGAGTGCGTCGGACAAACGTGCGCTATCCTTATCATGTACGATTGCAATTACCATTTTCATCATTTTTGTACGCCTCCTTGTTGTAGTCGTTCGATCGTATAGTCAAGTACCTCATCTTGAATGCATTCAATCGATTGATCGGCATCAATCCGAACGATGCGTTCTGGATACTGTTTCAGTAACGTTTGGAATCCTGCATAGACACGCTCATGGAATGCATGATCACGACTCTCGATCCGATCAAGCTGTCCCCGATCTTTCATACGTGCACTCGCCCGTTCCGGATTCAAATCGAATAAAAAGGTTAAATCGGGCGTGAGACCATTCGTCGCCCATTCATTCAATGACCGAATCTGATCAAGGTCATACTGCAATCCATATCCTTGATAAGCAATGGATGCATCGATGAACCGGTCGCAGAGAACAATGGCGCCCCGCTCTAACGCTGGCCGAATCACTTGTTCCACGTTCTGAGCCCGTGATGCGGCATAGAGCATCATCTCCACGCGTGGTGTCATCTCATGATGATCGGGAGACAATAACACTTCGCGAATCTGATTCCCGACCGTTGTTCCTCCAGGTTCTCGGGTCACGACGATGTCATATCCTTTTTGTTTTAAGTTTTCTACTAATAATTGAAGCTGTGTGGACTTTCCTGATCCATCCGGTCCTTCAACCGTAATAAACATTCCGCTCACGTTTTAAAACTCCTCTACAATAACGTCAATTTGCTCTATCATAACATGCTTACTAGCTTGAAGCTTCCTCCCTAAAGAAATCCATTCCCGGAGCACCCGGATTTTTTCTTCTGTAATCCGCTCTCCTTTTAGAATCCATGGAATACCTGGTGGATATGGAATCACCGTCTCTGCTGAAATCAATCCGATTGCTTGGTCGAACAGAACTCGCTGCATTGGAAAAGCTGTTTCTGACGTATAGAGTTCAGACACGCGCTCGGTTTGTGGGAAGGGAAAGATCGTTTCATCGTCTTCAATGATCGGCACATGGGTAGATGCTTTTTTTATTAATTTGATCCAATGTTCGATTTCCTGTTTCTTTATTTCCCTGAATGGCAAGCAGAATAACACATGATCGACTGCCGCCAACTCGATGTCTATGCCGATTGAGGCGAGATGCTGACTAAAGATCAATCCATTCTTCGGATAAGTCAGAATCGTCACTTTCGTAAAGTCATCTCCGACTTTTACAACAAAACCAGCTCGTTTTAATTCAAGAACAAATTGTGCATGGCTTTTTTGGATTGCGGACCATTCCTCATCCGTTAAACGTTCTAGATAAGAACGAGCATAATCCAATGAAGCCATGACGAGATAAGACGGACTCGAAGTCTGAAAAGAAGATAATGCATGCTTCAAGCGCACTTCATCGATATGATCTTTATAGTGAACCCAAGCCCCCATAGTGAGGGCAGGCAACGTTTTATGAGCGGACTGCACGACTGCGCTTGCTCCTTCGAAGATTGCAGAGCGACGTGGCAACTGTGGATGAATCAAATGAGCGCCGTGTGCCTCATCGACGAGCAATGGAATGTCGAATGATGTCAAATAGTCCGAAATCGTTCGAATGTCTGCCATATCCCCGTAATAGGTCGGAGACGTCAACATGACGGCTTTCCCTCCAGGAAATTCTTGAATGGCCTGTTCGATCGTATCTAATGTCACGACAGTCGGAATGCCTGTGCCACGTTCAATGGTAGGTGTTAGTAAGACTGGCTTTAATCCTAACCATTCGATTGCGTTCCAAACCGATTTATGTGAGTTCCGTTGAACATATACCCGTTCACCACGTTTCACTGTTGCCGCGAGCATACTCCAATTTCCCGCAGTCGATCCGTTGACAAGCCATTTACTTTTACTCTCATACAACTTACCCAATGCACATTCTGCTTGCTCGATGATTCCCGAGGCATCGTGCAAATCATCTAAATGCGCTAGCTCGGTCAAGTCGTAAGGCATGACCTTTACGAATGCATCAGGTAAGCGATCATCCATCACCGTACCGTTATGATGACCAGGTACGTGGAAAGAGACGCGGTGCTCGCGAACATGCTGTTCCAGAACCTCTAAAAATGTAAACGGATTTTCCCGAGCAGGAGCCATCTGTTATTCCTCCTAAACTATAAAAATATGAAAAAAGACGATCAAGCATATGCTTGATCGTCTTCTGCGTTGGCCTGGCAACGTCCTATCCTCACAGGGGGAGATCCCCCAACTACTTTCGGCGCTGAGACGCTTAACTTCTGTGTTCGGCATGGGAACAGGTGTGGCCGTCTCGCTATCGCCACCAGACTTTACAGGGCTTGTTCCCTGAAAACTGAGGATTCATCAACACAAACCATTAGACTAGATCAAAGCCTCGACCGATTAGTATCATTCAGCTCCACGTGTCGCCACGCTTCCACCCATGACCTATCTACCTCATCGTCTCTGAGGGGTCTTTCTTGATTGCTCAAAGGGAAATCTCATCTCGGAGGGGGCTTCATGCTTAGATGCTTTCAGCACTTATCCCGTCCGCACGTAGCTACCCAGCGGTGCTCCTGGCGGAACAACTGGTACACCAGCGGTGCGTCCATCCCGGTCCTCTCGTACTAAGGACAGCTCTCCTCAAATTTCCTGCGCCCACGACGGATAGGGACCGAACTGTCTCACGACGTTCTGAACCCAGCTCGCGTACCGCTTTAATGGGCGAACAGCCCAACCCTTGGGACCTACTCCAGCCCCAGGATGCGATGAGCCGACATCGAGGTGCCAAACCTCCCCGTCGATGTGGACTCTTGGGGGAGATCAGCCTGTTATCCCCAGGGTAGCTTTTATCCGTTGAGCGATGGCCCTTCCATGCGGAACCACCGGATCACTAAGCCCGACTTTCGTCCCTGCTCGACTTGTAGGTCTCGCAGTCAAGCTCCCTTCTGCCTTTGCACTCTTCGAATGATTTCCAACCATTCTGAGGGAACCTTTGGGCGCCTCCGTTACTGTTTAGGAGGCGACCGCCCCAGTCAAACTACCCGCCTGACACGGTCCTCCAGCCGGATCACGGCTGCGAGTTAGAGACTCTATACGCAAAGGGTGGTATCCCAAGGGTGTCTCCACCGAAGCTGGCGCTCCGGCTTCACAAACTCCCACCTATCCTGTACATCGCGTACAAAGCCTCAATATCAGGCTGTAGTAAAGCTCCATGGGGTCTTTCCGTCCTGTCGCGGGTAACCTGCATCTTCACAGGTACTATGATTTCACCGGGTCTCTCGTTGAGACAGTGCCCAAATCGTTACGCCTTTCGTGCGGGTCGGAACTTACCCGACAAGGAATTTCGCTACCTTAGGACCGTTATAGTT
>NZ_KV917367.1:54226-56726 GCF_002009685.1 Exiguobacterium sp. HVEsp1
CTCGGAGGGGGCTTCATGCTTAGATGCTTTCAGCACTTATCCCGTCCGCACGTAGCTACCCAGCGGTGCTCCTGGCGGAACAACTGGTACACCAGCGGTGCGTCCATCCCGGTCCTCTCGTACTAAGGACAGCTCTCCTCAAATTTCCTGCGCCCACGACGGATAGGGACCGAACTGTCTCACGACGTTCTGAACCCAGCTCGCGTACCGCTTTAATGGGCGAACAGCCCAACCCTTGGGACCTACTCCAGCCCCAGGATGCGATGAGCCGACATCGAGGTGCCAAACCTCCCCGTCGATGTGGACTCTTGGGGGAGATCAGCCTGTTATCCCCAGGGTAGCTTTTATCCGTTGAGCGATGGCCCTTCCATGCGGAACCACCGGATCACTAAGCCCGACTTTCGTCCCTGCTCGACTTGTAGGTCTCGCAGTCAAGCTCCCTTCTGCCTTTGCACTCTTCGAATGATTTCCAACCATTCTGAGGGAACCTTTGGGCGCCTCCGTTACTGTTTAGGAGGCGACCGCCCCAGTCAAACTACCCGCCTGACACGGTCCTCCAGCCGGATCACGGCTGCGAGTTAGAGACTCTATACGCAAAGGGTGGTATCCCAAGGGTGTCTCCACCGAAGCTGGCGCTCCGGCTTCACAAACTCCCACCTATCCTGTACATCGCGTACAAAGCCTCAATATCAGGCTGTAGTAAAGCTCCATGGGGTCTTTCCGTCCTGTCGCGGGTAACCTGCATCTTCACAGGTACTATGATTTCACCGGGTCTCTCGTTGAGACAGTGCCCAAATCGTTACGCCTTTCGTGCGGGTCGGAACTTACCCGACAAGGAATTTCGCTACCTTAGGACCGTTATAGTTACGGCCGCCGTTTACTGGGGCTTCGGTTCAGTGCTTCTCTTGCGATGACACATCCCCTTAACCTTCCAGCACCGGGCAGGCGTCAGCCCCTATACTTCATCTTGCGATTTAGCAGAGACCTGTGTTTTTGCTAAACAGTCGTTTGGGCCTATTCACTGCGGCTTATGTTGCCATAAGCGTCCCTTCTCCCGAAGTTACGGGACCATTTTGCCGAGTTCCTTAACGAGAGTTATCCCGCGCGTCTTAGAATTCTCATCTCGCCTACCTGTGTCGGTTTGCGGTACTGGCGCCGACCTCCTCACTAGAGGCTTTTCTTGGCAGCGTGAAATCCGGTGCTTCGCCCTACGGGCTCCACGTCACAGCTCAACCTTGTATGCCGGGCGGATTTGCCAACCCGACGGCCTCGCTGCTTGTCCGTGCACTTCCAGTCGCACGGTCACCTTATCCTTCTGCGTCCCCCCATCGTTCAAACGGTGGTACGGCGGTACAGGAATATCGACCTGTTGTCCATCGCCTACGCCTTTCGGCCTCGGCTTAGGTCCAGACTAACCCTGAGCGGACGAGCCTTCCTCAGGAAACCTTAGGCTTTCGACGGAGGGGATTCTCACCCCTCTTTTCGCTACTCACACCGGCATTCTCACTTCCAAGCGCTCCACGGCTCCTCACGATACCGCTTCACTGCTGCTTGGAACGCTCTCCTACCATCCCTTACGGGATCCATAGCTTCGGTGGTATGTTTAGCCCCGTTACATTTTCGGCGCGGCGCCACTCGACTAGTGAGCTATTACGCACTCTTTGAATGGTGGCTGCTTCTAAGCCAACATCCTAGTTGTCTGTGCAGCGCCACATCCTTTTCCACTTAACATACACTTGGGGACCTTAGCTGATGGTCTGGGCTGTTTCCCTCTCGACTACGGATCTTATCACTCGCAGTCTGACTCCCGAGTACAAGTTGCTGGCATTCGGAGTTTGACTGAATTCGGTAACCCTGTGGGGGCCCCTAGTCCAATCAGTGCTCTACCTCCAGAACTCTTCACCTCGAGGCTAGCCCTAAAGCTATTTCGGAGAGAACCAGCTATCTCCAGGTTCGATTGGCATTTCACCGCTACCCACACCTCATCCCCGCACTTTTCAACGTGCGTGGGTTCGGACCTCCAGTCAGTGTTACCTGACCTTCATCCTGGACATGGGTAGATCACCTGGTTTCGGGTCTACGACGACGGACTGATGCGCCCTGTTCAGACTCGCTTTCGCTGCGGCTCCGCCTCATCGGCTTAACCTCGCCCGCCATCGTAACTCGCCGGTTCATTCTACAAAAGGCACGCCATCACCCGTGAACGGGCTCTGACTACTTGTAGGCATACGGTTTCAGGATCTCTTTCACTCCCCTTCCGGGGTGCTTTTCACCTTTCCCTCACGGTACTGGTTCACTATCGGTCACTAGGAAGTATTTAGCCTTGGGAGATGGTCCTCCCGGATTCCGACGGGGTTTCACGTGTCCCGCCGTACTCAGGATCCACTCTGGAGGGGATGGGGTTTCGGCTACAGGGCCGTCACCTTCTCTGGCCGACCTTTCCAGGTCGTTCACCTACCCTATCCCTTTGTAACTCCGTGTAGAGTGTCCTACAACCCCA
>NZ_KV917367.1:59226-77143 GCF_002009685.1 Exiguobacterium sp. HVEsp1
AGCTTCTAGCAACTCAGTCAGTAGTCGTTGATCATAATCATCTCTTAACGACTTACGAAACCATTTCATAGCTCTCTTCTACCTTCCATCGCCCGAGATAGTGTCACTTCATCCGCATACTCCAAGTCTCCACCGACTGGTAGACCATGGGCGAGACGCGTCACGCGAATTCCCGTCGGTTTGAGTAGTCTCGATAAATACATCGAAGTCGCTTCCCCTTCAATGTTCGGGTTGGTCGCTAAAATCACTTCTTGAATCGACTCGTTCTCTTGTAAACGCGTCAGCAAACTTGAAACATTAATATCCTCTGGACCAATCCCTTCCATTGGACTAATGGCTCCATGAAGAACATGATACTTCCCTCTGTACTCCCGCATCTTCTCCATAGCAATCACGTCTCTTGAGTCTTGAACCACACAAACTACCGTTTCATCCCGATGTGAGTCTTTGCAGATTGCACACGGGTCAATATCCGTGATGTGGCCACACACGGTACAATACTTTATGTCACGCTTCGCACTCACAAGAGATTTCGCGAACGTCAACACATCATCTTCTTCCATATCTAATACATGGAATGCTAAACGTACCGCAGTTTTCGGTCCAATCCCAGGTAACTTCGTAAAACTCTCAATCAATCGTCCAATGGCTTCAGGGTATTGCAACTCGCATCGATCCTTTCTTCACTTAAAAGCCTGGGAGGTTCATCCCTTGTGTGAAACGTCCCATCTTATCATTCACAAGCTGATCCGCTTGTTTCATTGCATCATTGATTGCTGCTAAGACGAGATCTTGTAACATATCCACATCGTCCGGATCGACAACGTCTTCCGCAATAATGACATCTAAGACTTCTTTATGACCGCTGACGACAACTTTCACCATGCCGCCTCCCGCAGTTCCTTCAACCGATAACTCTTTTAATTCCTCTTGAGCTTTCGCCATATCTTTTTGCATCTTTTGCATCTGTTTCATCATGTTGTTCATGTTTCCCATTCCACGCATTCAGAGCGCCTCCCTTATGTTTCCTCGATTTCAACGACATCGCCAAAACGTTCCATCGCCTGTGCGACTAGCGGATCCTCGGTTTCCGGCTCTTCGACTTGTTCCGTTCGTTCTGCCTGTTTTTGAAGGATGAACTCATTTTTTAGTTCATTCCAATCCGTCTCAAGCACCGCCATGATTTCGCGACGAATCCCCGTCACTTCGAATAACGCCTGTTCAATCACATCGCGCGTACGACCATTCGAACTCACTTGCTCATAGTGCCATGTCATTCCATCTTTAAATTGTACCAGTAAGGTGTCACTTGCACAAAGGACAGCTTCACTTTCATAGAAGAGAGCGAAAATCGGACCGTCTTGTATCCGAATATTCGTCATGATATCTCCCCAGCTGTCGCGAATCGCATTCAAATGCTGCCGTTCGGCCCGTTGCAAGAGTTGGCGAATCCGTTCTTTCGGCACCCGGATTTGTGTCCGTTTCGGAGCAGACTTCGGCTTTTCTGCTTCTCCACCTGTCACGACAACACCATTCTTCTTCACTTCATTTAATTCACGGCTCAGTTCACGCACTTGATCTTGTAGTTGTGTCATTTGCTCACTGATCGTCCGACCTTGTTCCGCGATCCGGATGAATGTTAACTCCACCAACACTTTCGGATGGTTAGATAACCTCATCTGCTGTTGGCAATCATTGAGCTCTTCAATCACCTGGAACAATTCATCCGTCGAAGTCGCTTCGACGAACTGACGAAACTCTTCAGTCGGACGAGCACGTTCCAATAAGTCAGCTGCTTGTGGAGATGCTTTCAAGAGTAACGCATCCCGATGAACGAACACTAAATCTTCGATGAAACGTTTCAAGTCCTTCCCTTCACGTAACATCAATTCAAGCGTACTCAAAATGGCATTTAACTCTTTTCGCTGGAGACCATACGCCATGTCGAGCAACGTTTCATCCGTCACGGCACCCGTGACTTCTAACACCGCTTCTTCCGTCAACCGCCCATCACTGAATGCGAGCGCCTGATCAAGTAAGCTAAGGGCATCTCGCATCCCGCCATCGGCAGCACGTGCGATGAGTTTCAACGCTTCCGGGTCATAGTCATGGTCTTGGTCGTTTAAAATATAGGCCATCCGCGTTTGCAATTGACTCACTTCATGCCGTTTGACATCAAATCGCTGACAGCGGGAAATGATCGTGGCCGGAATTTTATGTGGTTCTGTCGTGGCCAAGATGAATATCGCATGTGCCGGTGGTTCCTCAAGCGTCTTTAACAACGCGTTGAATGCACCGGTCGATAACATATGCACTTCATCAATGATGTATACTTTGTAACGCCCTTGGGACGGCGGATATTTGACTTTGTCTCGAATCTCCCGAATTTCGTCAACCCCGTTGTTCGATGCGGCATCAATTTCAAACACGTCGGGACTCGTCCCTTCCGTGATGGCGATACACGTCGGACAGGTGTTACATGGTTCACGTGTCGGCGCGCTTTCACAGTTGATTGCCTTGGCAATGATTTTCGCCAAACTCGTCTTCCCTGTTCCACGCGGGCCAGAAAACAGGTACGCATGTGACATCCGCTCCTCTAACAGAGCGTTTTGAATCGTACGTGTGATATGGACTTGACCGACGACCTCTTGAAACGATTGAGGTCGATATACACGATATAACGCTTGATACGCCATGAGTTCGCCTCCTTCCTTACTGTTCTTCTCTATCTCATCATACAAAAAAATCTACAGCCCGGGGGCCATAGATTGAAGTTATAAAATAAATCTGCCGCGCACCGATTTCTGAAAGCACGTCAACATGCGTTACTCATGCAGTTTGCTCAGCCCAAGCACCCCTGCGGCACACGGTACGTCACCACTTAAGGCTGCTTCCTTCCGGACCTGACCTGGTTCATGGGTGACCGTTGCGCAGGACTCAGACGTCAACGCCACTTACATAAGGCAGACCACACCAGCGCACTCCCTCGAATCGGGATTCAGTCTCGCTACAGCGGATTGCGAGTGACAGGGCACCGCTACCTCCCCACCTAGCACGGCAAATGGGTAAATGAAATTAGGCACTACCTCGAGTGCTATTACATTATACTGTTTAATCGATTGGGTTGCAACCTCTCTGATTGAGTCGTTCTTGTTTCTTCCTTTCTCGAAGCGCTCGGAAGAAATCTGTTAGGAGCTGTCCACATTCTTCTGCTAAAACATTTTCTGTCACTTCGGCTTGGTGATTGAACCGCTCATCCTGCACCAAGTTCATCAACGTCCCACAACATCCACCTTTCGGGTCGTGGGCACCGAAAATGACACGTTTCACGCGAGACAACACGATTGCGCCCGCACACATCGGGCACGGTTCAAGGGTAACGTATAGTTCGCAGTCTTCTAATCGCCAATTCTCTAGTGTCTCATTGGCCGTTTCAATCGCAATCATCTCGGCATGTGCTGCCGCCAATCGATCCGTCTCACGACGATTGTGCCCGGTTGCGATCACCTGGTCTCCCTTCACGATCACACAACCAATCGGCACCTCGCCGATGGCTTCTGCTTTCTTTGCTTCTTCGATGGCCAATTGCATAAATCGTTCATCACGTTCCATCGATTCACCTCATTTCTTATTTAAAACTATGAAAAAAAATGAAAATCAAATCCCTCGCCATATCGCTCGTATTGTGTGCTAGAATGGAACTTGCACTTTGGATAATGGAGGATGACATCATATGTTTATAACGGTAGAAGGACCGATTGGTGTCGGGAAAACATCACTGGCCCATATCATCAGTCAGCATTTCTCGATGCAGATGCTGAATGAAATTGTAGAAGAGAACCCATTTCTCGGCAAGTTTTATGAAGATATCGAAGAATGGAGTTTCCAAACGGAAATGTTCTTCTTGTGCAATCGATTCAAGCAGTTGGATGATATTCACAAACACCACTTGAGTCAGCAACAATCCGTCGTTTCGGACTATCATATTTTCAAAAACTTGATTTTTGCTCACCGTTCGCTGAAACCGGCACACTTGAACAAGTACGAGCAGATTTATAAGATTTTGACACATGATATGCCGAAACCTGATGTCGTCATTTACTTACATGCCAGCATTGAGACATTAATGAAACGAGTCGCCTTGCGTGGACGTGAAGTGGAAGAGAATATGTCTCGTGATTACCTCGAACAACTTGCTCACGACTATGAGACGTTTGTTGAATCATATCGCGCGGCCCATCCAGAAGTGAAGATTCTCTCGTTCAGTGGGGATGAACTCGACTTTGTACACAATCCGGACGACTTGACTCATGTCCTAAAAACGATTGAGCGTGAATTAGAATTAACTAAAGGAGCCCAAATAAAATGAAGCTGATTGATAAATATAACATCCCGAACGATACGATCATTACAATCGGTGGAATGGTTGGGATCGGGAAATCAACGATCACCAATTCGTTAGCCGATGCATTGAATTTCCGAACGTCTCTCGAAAAAGTAGATACCAACCCTTACCTCGATAAATTCTATCATGATTTCGAACGTTGGAGCTTCCATCTTCAAATTTACTTCTTGGCAGAACGTTTTAAAGAACAGAAGAAAATCTTCCAATACGGTGGCGGCTTCATCCAAGATCGTTCAATCTATGAAGATACAGGCATCTTCGCCAAGATGCACTATGAAAAAGGGACGATGTCACCAACAGACTACGAAACGTATTCTAGTTTGTTCGAGGCAATGGTGTTGACACCGTTCTTCCCGCACCCGGATCTATTAATCTATCTCGAAGGTTCGTTCGAACAAGTACTCGAACGCATTCAGATGCGCGGTCGCGAGATGGAGCAGCAAACACCAATCGCTTATTGGGAAGAAATGTACGCCCGCTACACAGAATGGATCAACAACTTCAACCTGTGTCCGGTATTGCGTCTCTCGATTGAAGAGTACGACCTCATCAACGACCCTGATTCAGTTGAACTCATTCTTGAGAAAATCGAAAAGCAACTCACGATTGCGCGCGAAGCAAAAGTGAGATAATCAATAGAAGGATTGCGCCAACGACAGCGTGATCCTTCTTTTTTGTGCATAAAAAAATCCACAGCGCTTATGTCTGTGGATACAAAAAATGCATCTGCCTCTGCAGATGCCCGATTGAAAGCGGAGTTGGTGGGATTCGAACCCACGCGAGCCTTGCGACTCCTAACGGATTTCGAGTCCGTCCCCTTCAGCCGGACTTGGGTACAACTCCAGGCCTAAAAAAGTGTAAAAAAAAGAAAGTGGAGGAGGTGGTGGGATTCGAACCCACGCAGGCTGTTACACCCCTGACGGTTTTCAAGACCGTTCCCTTAAACCACTTGGGTACACCTCCAAAAGATATAAAATTGTGTGAGCCTCCAAAAAAGAAATGGAGGAGGTGGTGGGATTCGAACCCACGCAGGCTGTTACACCCCTGACGGTTTTCAAGACCGTTCCCTTAAACCACTTGGGTACACCTCCAAAGCTCATATGCAATTCGTGAGCAACAGTGTCGCTCGACATGATTTATAGTACCAACTGAAGAGACAGATGTCAAACCCTTTTGTGAAAAAACATTAAAAAAATTAAGCAGCCTCAAAATCGAGGCTGCTCAAGCGTTTAGTTCGGCATTTTAATCTTTTCTTTTCCACCCATGTAAGGACGAAGAACTTCTGGAATCACGACCGATCCATCCGCTTGTTGATAATTTTCAAGAATCGCTGCGACCGTTCGTCCGACCGCCAAACCTGAACCATTCAACGTATGCACAAACTCAGGTTTCGCATTGGCGTCACGACGGAAACGAATTCCCGCACGACGCGCTTGGAAATCTTCAAAGTTTGAGCAAGACGAGATTTCACGATATACCCCTTGTGCCGGCATCCATACTTCAATATCGTATTTTTTCGCGGCAGTGAATCCGAGATCTGCCGTACACATGCTGAGCACTTGATACGGAAGACCGAGACGTTTTAAGACTTCTTCGGCATGACCTGTCAACAACTCCAATTGCTCATAAGACTCTTCCGGTTTTACGAAGCGGACGAGCTCGACTTTATTGAATTGGTGCTGACGGATCAACCCACGCGTGTCACGTCCCGCTGACCCAGCTTCAGAACGGAAGTTTGCGCTATATGCTGTATACGCGATTGGAAGTTGTGTCTCCGGAAGAATTTCTTCACGATGCATGTTCGTGACCGGTACTTCAGCCGTCGGAACGAGGAAGTAGTTCGTATCCGCTACTTTAAATGCATCCTCTTCAAACTTAGGAAGCTGACCCGTTCCTGTCATTGAATCACGATTGACCATGTAAGGAGGTAACACTTCAGCGTACCCATGCTCATCTGAATGAAGGTCCATCATAAAGTTGATGAGGGCACGTTCTAGGCGAGCGCCTAATCCTTTATAGAAGACGAAGCGGCTACCCGTTACTTTTCCAGCGCGCTCGACATCGACGATTTGAAGGTCTTCCATCACGTCCCAATGTTGCTTGGGCTCGAAATCAAACTCGGGCTTTGTCCCGATTTCGCGAATCGTCACGTTGTCGTCTTCCGTTTCGCCGATTGGTGTTGATTCGTGCGGGATATTTGGGATGCTGAGTAAAATCAAGTTGAGTTCTGCCTCAACTTCGCGTAACTCTTCGTCCAACAGTTTGATTTCATCTCCGAGGCGACGTGTCTCTAAGATCGGGCCTTCGGCATCTTCTTTGTTCCGCTTCAATTCAGCGATTTGTTTTGTCGCTTCGTTGCGCTTCGCTTTCTTCACTTCCACTTCGTTGATCAAGTCACGACGTTTCTCCTCTAGTTGTGGGAAGCGGTCAAGTGCACTCAAGTCTTCCCCCCGGTGAGCTA
The DNA here is from genome assembly GCF_002009685.1 of Exiguobacterium sp. HVEsp1. Classification (GTDB taxonomy): domain Bacteria; phylum Bacillota; class Bacilli; order Exiguobacteriales; family Exiguobacteriaceae; genus Exiguobacterium; species Exiguobacterium profundum. Next base: position 66,093 of record NZ_KV917367.1, read on the forward strand.
ACTTTTCTTTGATTCCTTCAAAATCCTGTCGCAAACGTTTAATGTCTAACATTGCTATTCCTCCTTTTTCATATAAAAAAGGTGGCACGTCCCTTTCCCGTAGGAAAGGGACGAACCACCTTGGATCCGCGTTGCCACCCTCGTTGCCCAAATGTTTGAGCCACTCGATGCACGTAACGTGTGCGAACGTGACTTGTTTCCAAGTCAATGCTCCGAGGCCGATTCGGTCACGTCATCTCACTAGTTTGCACCAACCACTAGCTCTCTGTCAGTAGACGTACGTAACGTACTTATTCTCATCATCGCATCTGTCATTGAATTAATCTTACTTTACAACATCTCAACTTGTTCGACAAGACTGATTTTTCCAAGTGCGAGTCGGATTTGATCGAGGAAATCCAAAAAAGCTCGCGTTATTCTCGTCAAGAACGAGGCGGTATCGACCGACTCCGCTGTAACAAGTGCCATCTTAGGAGGAGCCTCTCCCTCTAAATAGCGTACGTTCTCCGAAGAATCGATGGTGACCATGCCTGCCTGTGTGTCAGCCTTAATCGGAGCCTCTAAATCAAGCAGATCATATTCGGGCTCCGGTACGGGTCTTCCTTTTTCAACCAACACCTCAAAGTCGTTCGTCGTTCGGACCGCGACTTGCTCTTCCTCGCCTTGAGAGACCGTTGCCATCTTGGAGATTATCTCCCCCATCCGCAAGATTGGGGTCATGACGAAATCCGCATAAGCATAATCATGTAGCGCTTTCGTTGCTGCATAACGTTCCTCGTCCGATGTTGCACCGAGGACGACCGACAAAACGGTACGCCCATCCCGTGTGGATACGCCGATGAAACAATATCCCGCCTCATTCGTCGTGCCTGTCTTGAATCCGAGCATTCCCGGATAAGCGAGGTCACGATTAGCGAGCATGCGATTCGTCGCATCAAATCGAACACCGTCGACGTCCACGTATGCCCGCTTCGTCACGTCGAGCACTTCCGGATACGTCGTCAAATACGCGATCGCGAGCTTCATCAAATCCTTGGCAGACGTCAAATTATCTCCCGGTAGGCCAGCGGATTCAGAATCGAGTCCTGAGGCGTTCGCGAACGTCGTCTGCGTCATCCCGAGTTCATCAGCCCGGCGATTCATCTCTTTGACGAATGCCTCTTCCGAACCGGATACGGCCTCCCCGAGCGTTACGGCCGCTTCATTCGCTGAACGAATCAACGCGGCATCGTATAATTCTTTGACGGTATATGGTTTATTTAACAGCGGGATTCGTGCCAACCCCGGCTTTCTCGTCAACGCCAAAGCAGCATCGCTCGGTGTGATTTCTTGTGTCCAACTGAGTTTCCCTGCCTGAATCGCCTCACGCGTCAAAAATGCAGTCATCAGCTTCGTGATTGAAGCCGGCTGAAGCATCGAATCTTCTTGTTTGGCAAATAGAACTTGTCCTGTCGTCACGTCTACAAGCATCGCGCTTGCTGCATCCACTTTCGGAGCGGCCGCAGAGGCAGCCGATGGCAAGATGGTCTGCATGACGAATACGACTGTGAGCAATATGATGAAATAACGAGCCTTCACATCGTTTCCCCTTTCTGTACGCTTCTTTGTTCAGTGTAACAAAAAATAAGTTTGAAGGACCCCCTTTTTGCGAGGTCCTTCAAACTTATACATGTTGACTCTGATTCGCTTTGACCATCTCGATAAAATAGCGATGTAACGAGAGGTCATCCGTCAATTCGGGGTGGAACGAGCAAGCAAGATACTGATTGTAACGGACCGCCACAATCGCTTCCTCGACTTCAGCGAGCACATCTACTTCTGGTTCAACGCGCGCAACTTGTGGGGCACGAATGAAGACCGCTTCGACTGGCTCATCGATTCCTTTCACTGGAAGGTCGACTTCAAAACTGTCGACCTGACGTCCGAACGCATTGCGTTTCACTGTCATCGGGATTTTCTTCAAGTGGGCGTCATACCCTTCGACTTTGTTCGCGAGAAGAATCATGCCGGCACATGTGCCGAACATCGGTAACGTTTCCATCTCTCGAAGTGGTTCGAGCAGACCGTAACGGTCGAGTAATCGCCGCATCGCCGTACTCTCCCCCCCTGGTAACACGAGTCCGTCAATCGCTTGCAAGTCTTCTAGCGAGCGGACTACAACGGTTTGGGCACCGAGCGCTTCCAGCATGCGAACATGCTCCCGAATTGCGCCTTGCATCCCTAATACGCCAATCGTCACCATCTTACCAGCCTCGTGGTGCCATGAGTTCTTCTTCTTTGAGTGTGCGGACATCGAGTCCTTTCATCGCCTCACCCAATCCTTTTGACAAGTGTGCGATTCGCTCATAGTCATCGTGATACGTTGTTGCTTCTACAATGGCACGTGCAAATTTTTCTGGGTTCTCTGCTTTGAAAATACCAGATCCGACAAAGACTCCATCTGCCCCGAGGTGCATCATCAAGGCAGCATCCGCTGGTGTCGCGATTCCACCTGCTGCGAAGTTTACGACCGGCAGACGGCCCGCTTCACGGATTTGCATCAATACTTCAAACGGTGCACCGAGGTCGCGCGCCTCTGTCATGACCTCATCTACGCTCATCGACAAGAGACGTTTCACTTGCGCTTGTACTGTACGCATATGACGAACCGCTTCGACGATGTTCCCTGTTCCCGGCTCCCCTTTTGTACGAATCATCGCTGCCCCTTCACCGATACGGCGGGCTGCTTCACCGAGGTCGCGTGCTCCACATACGAACGGCGCCGTATAGTCGCGCTTGTACAAGTGGAACTCTTCGTCGGCTGGTGTCAACACTTCACTCTCGTCAATGAAGTCGACCCCCATCGACTCGAGGACACGTGCTTCAGCGATATGCCCGATCCGGCATTTTGCCATAACCGGCACAGATACTGCCCCCATGACGTCTTCGATGATTGTCGGGTCAGTCATACGGGCAACGCCACCCATTTTACGGATATCTGATGGTACACGTTCGAGCGCCATGACAGCCACAGCACCGGCAGCTTCAGCAATCTTCGCCTGTTCAGCATTGATGACGTCCATGATGACGCCACCTTTTTGCATTTCAGCCATCCCACGTTTTACTTTATCTGTCCCTACTTGTCTCTTTTCCATTGAAATCCCTCCATTGATTCGTGTTCTACTTGCTAGTATAAGTTGAATTGACTATATTAAAAGTGTCAGTTTCTCATTTTTTAAAGTGGTCAGTTTTAAATAAAGGACTCTATTTCATCTATCACGAACCTGTTGAAGTATTAAGGAGGAATACGTATGTTAAACCGCGATTCGTTTGATGGGGGTCATCGTGCCTCATTCGGGACACCCGGGATTGTCTCTTTCATCATTATTCTTGGGTTTATACTCTACTTCTTTTTTGGTTCGTAAAGAAAGGAACGTCACACCATGGATATGCTTACCTTATCGCTTGATCAAGAATCGTCCATCCCGCTTTACGAGCAATTGTATAAGCACATTCGGGATGCCATCCTCGACGATACGTTAAAGACAGGAACCAAATTACCTTCAAAGCGTAAGCTCTCTCAATTTTTAGATGTCTCGCAGACCACGGTCGAGTTCGCGTATGCCCAGTTACTCGCCGAAGGATACATCGAGTCCATTCCTCGAAAAGGATTTTATGTGTTACCTCAAGAGGAACTGTACGTCCGGCGCTCGAGTAGTACCATCACACCAGCCCCTCAGCGAAAGACATATGATTATGATGTTTCCCCGAGTCAAATCGACACGACTGCCTTCCCGTTTGAACGATGGAAGCGACACATCAAACATGTCGTCGATGACGTGAATCATGAATTACTTGCGTTAGGTTCTGTTCAAGGAGATCTAGAATTACGCCAAGAAATCGCCACATATCTTTATCACTCCCGTGGCGTACAGTGCTCACCAGAACAGATCATCGTCGGGTCCGGTACGGAACAGCTGTTGCCACAACTCTTGAATCTATTACCGGACTCGTCTATCTTCGGGATCGAAGACCCTGGTTATCCGCTCACGCGATTGTTGTTCGAACAACAAGGACGCACATCGATTCCTATTCCCGTAGACGATAGTGGTGTTTGTGTGAATGAGCTCGAGCGTCATGCAATCGATGCACTATATGTCACACCTGCTCATCAATTTCCGACAGGGACCGTCCTGTCTGTCAGTCGAAGGCAACGTTTGTTAAATTGGGCACTCGTCCATCAGACGTATATCATCGAAGACGATTACGACAGCGAGTTTCGCTATAGCGGCAAGCCGATTCCGTCACTGCAGAGCATGGACCCGAACGAACGGGTTATCTATATCAGTACGTTTTCAAAATCTCTCATGCCATCCTTACGCATCGGCTATATGGTCTTACCGACACCCTTGTTAAACCGTTACCGGGAACGACACCAGTATTTCACCTGTAGCGTTCCCCGGTTCGAACAACAGACGTTGGCCTTATTTATGTCGAGCGGTGACTTTGAGAAGCATTTGAACCGGATGCGAAAAATATACCGTCGTAAGTTAGAAAGTGTCCTCGCAGCCTTCCGACCATTCGAACCGACCGTCACCGTGACCGGAGCAAGTGCCGGATTGCACGTCGTGTTGACCATCGCGACCGAGCGAACAGAACAAGAATTGAAGCGGTCCGCCGAATCCGCCGGAATCGCCATTAAATCCATGAACGACTATCGCATCGTGCATCCGGACTCCCACAAGCAATTTCTATTCGGGTTTGCGCATTTGCCGGAGTCGACTTTACCTGACGTGATCGTTCAGTTGATGCTTGCGTGGGAAGTTTCAAAAGGAGGGAAGTCATGAATCGACGTATCCGGTGGCTCATCGGACTTTTACTCATTGGGAGCGGCATCCTCTTTTTGACGAGTCCGATTTGGAAAAATGCCATTGCCAGTTCGACGAGTGAATACGTGGTGGAACAGATGAAATTTCAAGAAGAGAGCGAATTTGATCCAAGTTATGATTTCAAAGCCGTCAGTCCACTCTCTGTATCGGACGTCCTACAAGCGCGCAATCGGTTTCATAATTTGCCGACAATCGGCGTGATTTCAATTCCCGATGTCTCACTGAAACTTCCCATCATGAAAGGATTGGACAATGAAAGTCTCGCGGTAGGCGCCGGAACGATGCATCCTGAACAAGAGATGGGCAAAGGGAACTATGCGCTCGCCGGCCACTATTTACAACGAGCGACCGCTCTATTCGGACCGCTCCATGAAATCGAGGTCGGTGCGACGATCTACCTTCAGGATGAAGTGCAAACGTACGAGTACGTAGTCACTTCGCTTGAAACCGTCTCTCCTGAACGAGTCGATGTATTAGATGACACCTCAACCCCAACCATCACGTTAATCACGTGTACGTTCGATACGACAGAGCGCCTGATTGTAAAAGGAAAGCTCGTCGCTCCATCCTCTTGACCGTTTCTCCTTTCAAAATAGGAGAGGCGGTTTATTATTTTTGCAAAAACATATTGTGAGCGCTTTCAAATTCCGCTAAACTATTTTTGAAAACGTTTGCATAAAAGTGTGCAAATATATTTGACAGGAAGAGGTGCCTCATGAAAAAAACAACCGCTCGTCAGGCTTCGACGCTGATCCTTTCCGGAGCATTACTCATTCAAGCCGGTGTCCCGATGAACGCATTGGCCGAACCGACTACGATGACGATTGATGGATCGAAAACAGACTGGACTTCAACCCCAGCCCTTGCGACTTCCCCGGCTACGGGTTGGCAAGGATTTGATGTCGGTGATTTATACATACAAAACGATGCTCAACATCTTTATTTTTACGTAGATGCGAACAATGTCCCGAATTGGGGCGACAACGGACAATACATTAACATCGCCCTTCAAATTAACGATGAAGATTCTGGCGTCTCTGAAAATCCCCTCGGATACCCATTCGACTTTACAGGCGTCGACAAGGCACCTCAATATCATGTTCTCGTTCGTGTCGATGGCGATCAAAAAGTCAAAGAGGCCGCCCTTTATAAGGCCGGACAGGATACCCCACTCTTACAATTGAACCAATTGAACGGTGCGGCTTTCGCAGTAGACCGGACGAAAGGATTCGAAGGAAAGATTCCATTATCCTTACTCGGGCTAAACAATGGAGACCAAGTTCGTGCCTTGACTGTATTGAGCGGCAATAATGCAGGAGAGCATGGTGCGTTCGATACGATTCCAAGTAACGCGGCCAACCAACTGGCGAACAGCTGGAACGTCGCTGCTACTCCGTCGACGCAATCCGTATATAGTGCCCCGTTCACGTTAAATGGGGTGGAGACGATTGATCAGCTTGAGGTCGTTTCGGTGACCCCGGCTTCATCCTCGATCGACGTGGATGTGTCTACCCCAATCACATGGACGTTCAACGAACCTGTCCGTCTCGATACTGAAGCAGCCACGCTTCAACAAGGAGAGACAAAAATCCCGGTCGACGTGACAACGAACGGTTCGACCGTGACGCTTCAGCCGAAAGAGGCACTCGCACTCGACACGTCATATACGGCGACCATCCCAGCGGATGCGGTGACAGGGATGATTTCCAACACGTCACTCCCTGCCTTGACGACTTCGTTCAAAACGGCAACCAAGCTCGCCGATCCATGGGAAACGACTCGTTATATCGAGATGAAGTATGTCCGCGCGGATGGAGATTATACGGATTGGAACTTGTGGACGTGGAGCACCGGTAAAAAAGACGGCCAAGTTGACCCGTATCGCATCACGGAGGACGAGGCCATCTTCCGAATTCCCGTTGGCCAAGACGCCACCAAAGTCGGATTTGTGATCCGAAAAGGAACGGATTGGGCTGTGAAGGACGCATACGGAGAAGACAGATACGTCACGCTCGGAGAAGACCGTGTCACGAAGGTCCTCGTCGAAAGCGGCAAAGGTGTGTTCCATCAAGTTCCGACAGTCAACGGACCAGTGTACGGTACAGACGGGATCAGTTTCTTCTACCGCGATGTAGCACTCTATGAATCCGGAAAAATGAATGAAATCGAACAGGTCGCACTCAAAATCAATGATGAAAGTTATCCAATGACGTATGAGCCTGAAAACGAATGGTTCCGCCACACAGTGCGTTTGCCTGAAGGCGTTCATGATTACACGTACCTCGTCACAAAAGACGGGGTGACGACTGAAGTGAAGGATCCGTACTTTGAGGCTTCTCAAATCGAGTATCGCCAACCGACCGTCAAACTCACTTCTTCAGTCAGTCCAAAAGCAATTAGCTCCAGAGAAAATGCCGTCCTACGGGTAAAACCAACCTTACCGAAGGGAGTGACGCTTCGTGAACTCTATATCGATGCACGACCTCTCGGAGGACCCGCTAAGTTGCACATCGACCGTGCATTGAATGCTCAAACCATTGCGGTGAAAGATACGATCAAACCAGGAAACAAGACGCTCTCTGTCACAGCCGTCGACCAGTATGGAAATGTCCATCGCTCGAAGACCACCATCCGTGTCGTTCCGAAATCGATGAAAGAGAAACAAGCATTTGATTGGGATGAGGCACGAATCTACTTCATGCTAACCGACCGCTTCTATAACGGGGACGTGTCCAATGATAATCCGAACCGTGAGTACTATGATAAAGACCATCTGGAATCGTACCATGGTGGAGACTTTGCGGGTGTCACAAAAAAACTCGATTATTTAGACGACTTAGGCATCAATACAATCTGGATTACACCGATTGTGGATAACATCGATTGGGATTTGCGTTATGGGAAAGATGGGTCTCAATATGGCTATCACGGATATTGGGCGAAAAACTTTGAAAAACTTGATGAACACCTTGGAGATATGGCCGCATTCCATAAATTGATTGACGAGGCGCATAAGCGTGGCATCAAAATTATGGTCGATGTCGTCTTGAACCATCCAGGCTACGGCATGGAACCAGGTGCAAGTTCAGCCGTCACGAATTTCCCGACGGATGCAGAACGACAAGTATTCGATGGCATGATTCGCGAGAATCCGGTCGATGGGGACGACCTCAGAATGTCCTTATCTGGTCTTCCTGATTTCAAGACCGAGGAAGCGGCCGTGCGGGAGCAATTGGTCAAATGGCAGACGGATTGGATCAAACGTTCGAAAACGAAAAAAGGAAATACGATCGACTATTTCCGTGTCGATACGGTCAAACATGTAGATTCAACGACGTGGAAATCATTCAAAAATGAGCTGACAACAATCAAGCCGGATTTCAAACTCATCGGCGAACACTATGGTGCCAGCATCAACAACACAGGCGGCTATTTGAGAAGTGGTCAAATGGATTCCTTGCTCGACTTCGATTTTAAATACCAGGCCGAGCGATTCGTAAACGGCAACATTGAAGATGTAGAAAAAGCGCTTCAATACCGGAATAACCAATTATCGAATGAAGCAACACTTGGACAATTCTTAAGTAGCCATGACGAAGATGGATTCCTCGTCTCGCGTGCAGGTGGAGACACAGGCAAGCAAATGGTCGCTGCTGCCCTTCAGATTACGGCCAAAGGTCAACCGGTCATCTATTACGGAGAAGAGGTCGGACAATCTGGTAAACATGCAGGGGATATGGACAAAGGTGAATTTAACGAGAACCGCTATGACTTCGACTGGTCACGTGTCAAAGGGGAAGGGAAAGCGATGCATACGCATTACCAGAAACTATTGAATATCCGTGCAGACTATTCTCACGTATTCAGTAAAGGAACGCGTTCATCCGTCGCTGTGAATGCTACTTCTGGTTATTCGATCTTTGAGCGGGCCTACGGCAAACAGTCTGTTCTTGTCGGATTGAACACGAAAGAGAAAGCACAAACCGTTTCATTTAAGACGTCGTACAAGGCGAAGACCGTTTTGATTGACCGCTATAGCGGCAAGTCATACACGGTTCAAAAAGACGGGAAGGTGACCGTCTCACTTCCTGCACAAGATCAAGGAGGAACTGTCATTTTAGTCGAGAAACGCAAATAAAGAACCGCCATCCTGAGTGAACAGGATGGCGGCTTTTTCATTAACGTGAATAGTTTGGTGCTTCTTTTGTAATGTTGACATCGTGTGGGTGGCTCTCTTGGAGTCCAGCACCTGTCATACGAATGAACTGTGTATCTTCACGAAGGGCACGAATGTCGGCAGCGCCGCAATACCCCATACCTGAACGAAGACCACCGATCAATTGATAGACCGTGTCAGCCAGTTCACCGCGATACGCGACGCGACCTTCGATACCTTCAGGAACGAATTTTTTGTCTGCTTCTTGGAAGTAACGATCTTGGCTTCCGCGTTTCATCGATGCTTCTGATCCCATACCACGGTATGTCTTGAATTGACGACCTTGATAGATTTCCATTTCACCTGGGCTCTCTTTCACACCCGCAAGCAAGCTTCCGAGCATGACTGCGTTGGCTCCTGCGGCAATCGCTTTGACGATATCACCAGAGTACTTGATTCCACCGTCAGCGATGACTGAGACACCGTGCTCTTTCGCTTCTGTCACACAGTCATAAACTGCTGTGATTTGCGGAACACCGACACCTGCGACGACACGTGTCGTACAGATCGAGCCTGGTCCAATCCCAACTTTAATGACGGATGCTCCTGCTTCAATCAATGCACGTGTCGCTTCTGCTGTCGCCACGTTCCCTGCGATAATTGGAAGGGACGGGAACATATCACGTAATTCACGCACTTTTTCAAGTACGCCAGCTGAGTGACCGTGTGCCGTATCGATGACTAGTGCATCCACACCTGCTTCAACCAACACTTGAGCACGTGAGGCCGCGTCTTTCGTCACACCGACTGCAGCTGCGACAAGAAGACGACCTTGCTTATCTTTTGCTGCGTTCGGGAACTGTTCGACCTTCTCGATGTCTTTCGTCGTAATGAGACCTTTCAATACACCGTTCTCATCGACAAGTGGAAGTTTCTCGATGCGATGTTGATGAAGGATACGCTCGGCTTCTTCAAGTGATGTACCGACTTTTGCTGTGATGAGGTTCTCTGTCGTCATGACATCTTTGATTACCGTCGAATAGTCTTTGATGAAGCGAAGATCACGATTCGTTAAAATACCGATCAATTGACGCTCTTCTTCTGAGTTGACGATTGGAACGCCCGAAATACGGTATTTACTCATCAAGTATTCTGCATCATATACTTGACGGTCTGGAGTTAAATAGAACGGGTTTGTGATGACACCATTTTCTGAGCGCTTTACGCGATCGACGTGCTCAGCCTGCATTTCCATCGACATGTTCTTGTGAATGACACCTAAACCACCTTGACGGGCCATAGCGATCGCCATTGGGGCTTCAGTGACAGTATCCATACCGGCACTGATGATTGGAATATTTAATTCGAGTCCTTCACAGAGCTTCGTGCTTAAATCAACGTCACGTGGTAAAACATTTGAAAACCGTGGTACGAGTAATACATCATCAAATGTTAAACCTTCTTTTGCAAACTTATTTTCCCACATAAAAATTGATGGCCCCTTTCTCGTTCTACCTACATCTTTGTTTCGAAATATTTCTGTAATGGTAACAGGTATAACGCAAAAGTGCAATTCAATTCCCGATGTTCAGAAAGTTCAGAATTGTGTTCATTGGCTTAAATTATATGCAAATTGTTCGGAATTTCATTGTATGGATCAGTAGATCTTGGAGTTCGGTTTCATTATGAACGTAAAAAAACGACCGAGCGTATGCTCAGTCGTCCTGCGTTGTTGCCTGGCAACGTCCTATCCTCACAGGGGGAGATCCCCCAACTACTTTCGGCGCTGAGACACTTAACTTCCGTGTTCGGCATGGGAACGGGTGTGGCCGTCTCGCTATCGCCACCAGACTCTACAGGGCTTGTTCCCTGAAAACTGAGGATTCATCAACACAAACCATAGACTAGATCAAAGCCTCGACCGATTAGTATCATTCAGCTCCACGTGTCACCACGCTTCCACCCATGACCTGTCTACCTCATCGTCTCTGAGGGGTCTTTCTTGATTGCTCAAAGGGAAATCTCAT
>NZ_KV917367.1:77153-77393 GCF_002009685.1 Exiguobacterium sp. HVEsp1
GCTGCTTGTCACTTCCAGTCGCACGGTCACCTTATCCTTCTGCGTCCCCCCATCGTTCAAACGGTGGTACGGCGGTACAGGAATATCGACCTGTTGTCCATCGCCTACGCCTTTCGGCCTGGCCTCTTGTCCGTGCACTTCCAGTCGCACGGTCACCTTATCCTTCTGCGTCCCCCCATCGTTCAAACGGTGGTACGGCGGTACAGGAATATCGACCTGTTGTCCCTACGCCTTTCCTTT
>NZ_KV917367.1:397858-398099 GCF_002009685.1 Exiguobacterium sp. HVEsp1
GCTCAACGGAGCTACCCTGGGGATAACAGGCTGATCTCCCCCAAGAGTCCACATCGACGGGGAGGTTTGGCACCTCGATGTCGGCTCATCGCATCCTGGGGCTGGAGTAGGTCCCAAGGGAAGGGATTCGGGCTTAGTGATCCTGTGGTTCCGCATGGAAGGGCCATCGCTCAACGTATAAAAGCTACCCTGGGGATAACAGGCTGATCTCCCCCAAGAGTCCACAGGGGAGGTTTGGTTT
>NZ_KV917367.1:398415-495915 GCF_002009685.1 Exiguobacterium sp. HVEsp1
AGGAAATTTGAGGAGAGCTGTCCTTAGTACGAGAGGACCGGGATGGACGCACCGCTGGTGTACCAGTTGTTCCGCCAGGAGCACCGCTGGGTAGCTACGTGCGGACGGGATAAGTGCTGAAAGCATCTAAGCATGAAGCCCCCTCCGAGATGAGATTTCCCTTTGAGCAATCAAGAAAGACCCCTCAGAGACGATGAGGTAGATAGGTCATGGGTGGAAGCGTGGCGACACGTGGAGCTGAATGATACTAATCGGTCGAGGCTTTGATCTAGTCTAATGGTTTGTGTTGATGACTCCTCAGTTTTCAGGGAACAAGCCCTGTAGAGTCTGGTGGCGATAGCGAGACGGCCACACCCGTTCCCATGCCGAACACGGAAGTTAAGCGTCTCAGCGCCGAAAGTAGTTGGGGGATCTCCCCCTGTGAGGATAGGACGTTGCCAGGCAACAACGCAGAGGACGACCGAGCATACGCTCGGTCGTTTTTTTGTTTCTTTGAAACTTTGTCCCTTCTTTTTCGTACTAAGTAAGAGAAAGAGGGGATGTTTATAAATCATGAATCTCCTCAGATTGACTCATTCGATAAACAAAATGAGAGGAGAAACATCATGCAAAATCTTCAGGGGACCCAATTAGATTTACAACAACGTATCGCCGAGCGTGATCGACTTGTGCGTAAGCAAGAGATACTAAACAAACAGTTGAACGAGCATGAGACGGTGCGGAAGACACTACTCAACACATTCACGAAAGAACAACGTGATGTGTATGACCTTGAAGAATTCTCGCTCGTCAACACATGGCGGAAGTTACGAGGCACGTTCGATGAACAACGAACGATCGAAATGGAAGAGGCTGCTCGCGCGGAACTGAAATTACGAGAACACGAGGCGATGATTGACGAATTGACGCTCGAACATCGAGATTTGCAAGAACGGCTCGAGGGATATGAAGGAATCGACGCTGAGTGGGAGACCTTCTTAGAAACAAAAGAATCTCATGTGGCGAAAGATCCAGCTGTTCGCCGAGATTTACACCATCTCACGAATCAACAAGCCGAAACGAATGAACTTCTCATCGAGTATCGGGAAGCCATCGTTGCCGGTAAGGCGGCACGTTCGACGATTGCAAAAACACTCAAACATCTAGATAGTGCGAAGGGGTGGTCGACGTATGACACGTTCTTCGGGGGTGGCTTGATTGCCACAGCAATGAAACATGAGGCACTAGATGCTTCCGAACAGACGATGCACGAATTACAATCTGCGTTAGAGCGTTTCTCCCGTGAATTAGCGGACGTGCAAGGCATTGTTCAGGAGTTGCATGTCAATCGAGGTTCACTTATTCAGTTCGCAGATTACTTTTTGGATGATATTTTTTCAGAATGGACGATGCATGGACGAATCAATGATTCCTTAGATCAAGTGAACGGACTGGATAAGGAAATCAGTCAGCTGATTGCTCGTATGACGAGACAAGTGGAAACGTTAGAACAGAAGCTTGACGAGACTGAAGAAAAAAGAAGACAGCTCATCCTGACACGATGAGCTGTCTGTCATTAGATTTCTAGTAGTAAGGATTTTGTTGCTTAGTTCAAGGAGAGCGAAGAGAAAATGAGTAAAACGATGGTATTTCTTATTAGAGGGATGGCAGTCACGGGAGCGCTATTGATTTTATCGATTCCATTTTTCTTTAGTTCTCCCATATCGACCACTCTGATCATTGTCAGTTCGATTTCGTTGATTGCCTTTGTGATGTTTACTGTTTCAGCAATCAGGCTTCGAAAACGGATAGAGGATGAATGACGTATATTTGTTTTTCTGAAACAACAAAATTACCAAAAGGGGGAGAATCATGGAACAACTGATTGAGGGTATCGTACAAAGCGTGAGACCGGATCAACGAACGCTGATTGCTATCTCCGGACACGGGGCAGCCGGAAAATCGACGTTGGCAGAAAAATTACGGGAACGACTCGGTGATATAAACCTGCTTCACACAGACCCGTATATTACAGATTCACAGTTGCGGAAACAAACGATCCTCACGTATCAACACGATGGAACGACCCATCAGTATAAGATGACGGCGTGTCATCCGGCCGCACATCATCTGCTCTCACTCGAGCGAGATGTCCGTATGATTCGGGAAGGGATTGGGTTTTATACGATTGATGTCCCCTATCTAGAGCGGACATGGATTGATCCGGAGAAGCTGATCACGATTATTGAAGGGATGAGTGTCGCATTCCTGGATCTTTCATCTTTTGATCAATCGATTTATCTCTACACAGACGGGGAGACTGAGTTCAAGCGACGTTCGCATCGTGATATTCAGGAACGGGGTATGGAGCTGGACTACTTACACGCTTCACATGTAGAGCGACGTCTGCAATATGAATTGTTCATGCATCCGTATCGCCACCACTTTCAAACTATCGTCAATACGAGTAAGGATGGAATTCAAATTGAAAAAACCGCTCACGAGGAGCGGTGACTGCGTAACGTATCTTGAATGCCGAGACCGAGCTGTTCCTGTTCGCGCTCGAGCTGCTCCCAGGTGAGGGAACGATGACGCAATTCGACGTCGGTCGCCATCGATTCGAGCGTTCGCTGGGTCTCGATGTTGTCGAGCCAGTAGTAGAGGTCGATCCCGTCTTCATGTAAGCGCCAAAACGATTTGACGACCTCGAACTCATCGGCCCATTCTCCGACCGGCTTGAATCCATACTTTTCAACGAATGGATACGGACGTTCTTCCCCGAGCGGGTCGATTACGTTTCGGACGAACATCGGCTCAAGTCCAGCGTGAGCGGTCGCATCGAGTAATCGTTTCAGTTCAGGCATCGGTTCGATTTCGATGTGTTTGATTACATCAAACCAAACTCGTTTGATGTCCTCGTCCCACAATGTAGCCTCTATACTATACGGGGCGCCGGCAGAAGAGGGTGCGTACATCGTCAACTCGAATGAAAACGGAACGTCCTCTTTCGCTCCAGGCTCTAATACAAGCGATAGTGGAATCGGGACTTCTTGAATATCAGCTTCTCGATTGAACTCGTTTCCTTCCATGGTGATGTCTTTGAACGTCGTCAAGAAGGTCAGGGTGAGTTCCTGTAATCGAACGACATTCGTTGTCGGGTTGGAGACGTGCAACGTACCCGTCACGGTCTGCTTCGGAATGAGTGCTGCCGGGTCAAACGTGATCTCGGCTTCGATCTCCGAAAAGAACCATTTCTTGAATCGATTTCCCCATTTGGACATGGCGGTCGCGCCCCTTTTCTCTGATAGTTTATGCTGTTATATCTGTTCCCGATTCCATTTTTGAAAAAACATTAAGAAAATGGTTGCTTTTTATAACTGTCTCGCTTATTATAGAGGATGTCGAAACAATTCAAACCATCGCGGGGTGGAGCAGTCTGGTAGCTCGTCGGGCTCATAACCCGAAGGTCGTCGGTTCAAATCCGGCCCCCGCAACCAATTTTTATTTAATTTCATATGTCGTCGCGGGGTGGAGCAGTCTGGTAGCTCGTCGGGCTCATAACCCGAAGGTCGTTGGTTCAAATCCAGCCCCCGCAACCAATTTTTAAATGAGATAGCGAAACGATAGCGTTTCGTGTTTTTTTTTGCTTAAAATGAAGTGTACAATGAGTACGTATGAGAAGTGAAAAAGGAGAACCATTCATGTATACATTGATTACGCATTCTGCAGCGGAGACGCAGGCGGTGGCAGAACGTTTGGCCACACTCGTCGAAGCAGGGACGGTCATCACGTTAAACGGTGACCTCGGTGCCGGCAAAACGACGTTCACACAAGGGTTCGCAAAAGGACTCGGTGTCACGCGGAACGTCAACAGTCCGACCTTCACCATTATGAAACAATATAAAGGGCGACTGCCGCTCTATCATATGGATGTCTATCGTCTCGAAGATACGGGGGATGACATCGGTCTTGAGGAATATATCAACGGTGATGGTGTCGCCATCGTCGAGTGGTCGAACTTGATCGAGTCCTCCCTCCCGGAAGAACGCTTGGCCATCACGATTGAACGGGTCGGCGACGAAGAACGTAAACTGACACTTGCTCCGACGGGTGAGCGTTACGTTCAAATCGCCAAGGAGGTGCTCGCATGAAGCAATTGATGATTGATACGGCGACGACACGTTTGTCAGTCGCGTTAAGTGAGGCTGGAGAGATTCAAGCCGAAGCGACGGTAATGGTCTCAAAAAACCATGCGGTCACACTCATGCCGATGATTGAACAGCTCATGGCAGCGGTCAAGTGGACACCGAACATGCTCGAACGCATCGTTGTCACGACAGGACCCGGGTCGTACACGGGAATTCGGATTGGAGTGACGACAGCGAAGACACTCGCCTATACGCTCAATCTTCCACTCATCGGTGTATCTGCCCTTCAGCTCATGGCAGCGGCCCCGAATACCGATTTGCCGGTCGTTTCATTGATTGACGCGCGCCGTGGCAACGCGTATATCGGATATTATCAACACAACAAAGCACTAACGCATGATCAGCACGCCTCGGTCGCGGATTGGTTGCGACTGAATAGTCAAGGGCGCTTCCTTGTTGTCGGAGACGTGGAACCGTTCCGTGACGTGTTAAGTGAATACGACTATATTGAAGCACCGGCTGCCCATCGCTATGGACGTGCGAGTGATTTGGTCGTCTTCAGTGATGAGGCGAGCGACGTCCATGCGTTTGAACCGGAGTATTTGCGACTCGCCGAAGCGGAAGCGAAATGGTTAGAGGGACAAAACAATGGCTGACGTGAAAATTCGTCGGATGACGTGGCTTGATGTCGAGGAAGTGACGAAAGTCGAAGAAGCGTCATTCGCCATTCCGTGGACAAAAGAGGCGTTCATGAATGAGATGCTTCGAAATGAACAGGCCGTTTATTTTGTCGCGGTCCATGACAAACGGGTCGTCGGGTTTGTCGGCGTTTGGACGATCGTCGATGAAGGACATATCACAAACATTGCCGTCTTACCTGAGCTTCGTGGACAGGGCATCGGTAATCAATTGTTAGCGGAACTTGTCGCGTTCGCCAAGTCAAAAGGACTCGTCGGATTGACGTTAGAAGTCCGCGTGTCGAACGTTGGCGCGCAAAAACTATATGAACAGTTCGGTTTTATGCAAGCCGGTCGGAGAAGACGCTACTATCAGGATAATAATGAAGACGCCTATATTTATTGGGCGAAGTTAGGAAGTGAGTCAGAATGAACACATCACTGATTCTCTCGATCGAGTCGAGTTGTGACGAGACGTCTGTTGCGCTCGTCAAAGACGGAAAGACGTTATTGTCGAACGTCGTCTCTTCTCAAATCGAGAGTCATAAACGATTTGGTGGCGTCGTCCCTGAAGTGGCGTCTCGTCATCATGTGGAGCGCATCACGTACGTGATTGACGATGCATTGAGTGAGGCCGGCGTGACGATGGAAGACGTCGATGCGGTCGCGGTCACACAAGGACCGGGTCTTGTCGGTGCTCTTCTCGTCGGGATCAGTGCGGCCAAGGCGTTGGCATTCGCCCATCAAAAACCGCTCATCGGTGTCCACCATATCGCCGGACACATTTACGCGAACGAACTCGTTGAAGAGATGCAGTTCCCGCTTGTCTGTCTCGTCGTTTCAGGGGGACATACAGAACTCGTCTATATGCCAGAACACGGTGTCTTCGAAGTCATCGGAGAGACACGTGACGACGCGGCAGGTGAGGCGTACGATAAGGTCGCACGCACGCTCAGTCTCCCATATCCAGGAGGACCTGCAATTGACCGTTTGGCAGCGGTCGGGGAAGACACGTACAATTTCCCACGCGTTCGTCTCGAACCGGGTAGCTTTGATTTCAGTTTCAGTGGTTTGAAGTCATCGGTCATCAACGCCGTACACAATGCGGAACAACGGGGAGAGACGGTCATCCCTGAAAACTTGGCGGCGAGCTTCCAGGCGAGTGTCGTCGAAGTGCTCGTCGAGAAAGCGATTCGTGCCGTGAAGGAAAAAGGGGCGAAGCAATTGCTTGTCGCGGGTGGTGTCGCGGCGAACCGTGGCCTCCGCGCAGCGCTTCAAGAAGCGGCTACAGCTGAAGGGATTCAACTCGTCATTCCACCGCTTGACCTCTGTGGGGACAACGCAGGCATGATCGGGGTGGCGGCACATCACGCGTATGTGCGCGGTAAGCGCGATACACTAGCGATGAACGCGGTTCCTGGGTTATCCTTAGAAGAGAGCATGACAGTCTAGGGGGAAATAGAGACATGACGAAACGCATCATCATCGGAGGACTCATCGTACTACTCGTCGTTGCGACGTTCTTACAAGTACGTGAGATCATCCGCGCTTACAATATCGCCTATCAAGAGGAGATTGTTCCAGAAGAGACACGAGTGAAGTCACTCACTGGAGAAGAGTCATTAGAAGGCATCGGTCGCGTGACCGGAGAGAATACGCTCATCAAGTCACTATATGGCTACACAAGTGTCGTCGACCAAGAGCCGGAGCGTGTGATCGTCGTCGATCGTAATCTCGGCGTTCAGCCAAAAGCAAGCGATGCTTACTATGAAATCGAGCGAGGTCGCGAGGCAACGGAAGAAG
Organism: Exiguobacterium sp. HVEsp1; assembly: GCF_002009685.1. GTDB lineage: Bacteria > Bacillota > Bacilli > Exiguobacteriales > Exiguobacteriaceae > Exiguobacterium > Exiguobacterium profundum. Next base: position 405,023 of record NZ_KV917367.1, read on the forward strand.
AAGCGGCGAAGTTTGATGATTTGATCGAGGAACTCGACGAACAGCAACTGTTCGCGCAAGTCATCTCGACGCATGAGGCACGTTATGTGACGAATGGCGAAAAACCGATGACGTTCTATAAAGTGTTCACACGTGACGTCGACACGAACGAGGCTGTCTTCTTTATCGCTGAAGACGGGACGAAGCTCGACTTCCATACAATCGGATTCCAACCACTGCGTTACTTCTAACAAAAAGGTTCAGCCTCGTGGCTGAACCTTTTTGAGTGCTTCAAGTTGTTGAAGGAATGTACGGGCGAACGCGAGACATGCTTGCTTTTTTTCATCCGTATCCGGGTCAAATTCAATCTTGAGCGATTATCAATGTCAGTGCTAACGTTGATTGTACAAACAAAACCACGCCTTCAAACAGAAGACGTGGTTTTGTTATGCTTTTGGTTGTCGATAATTCTCCCGATGCCACGTATTGACGCGGCTCACGATGAACACGAGAAGAGCGAGAATCCACATGAAGAGCGTCTCTTCATAGAAGTGGGCCCACACCGATCCAGGCGCATAGAACGTGTGAACGGTCACATCGACCGGCCAGACGACGACACGGATGAAGAGCGTGCTCATGAGCAGACCACTGAAGAGACTGAGTAGTATCCCTGGCCACGTCTGAATGATGAAGCCGATGACGACCGGCAGGAAGAAAAAGAGAATAGACGGGACAATCGTCGGCTCCCCGCGGATGAGTTCAGACACGAACTCGGTCCCGGTCGGCACGATGTAGGCGAGTCCTGTGAGGAACGCTTGAATGAACTCGATTCGCATGGCACGGGTACGCATCATGTATGGAGTTCCTCCCATTCCTCATAAAGTGCGGTGATCGATTCTTTCGCAGCGTCTGATTCGGTCGACAACTCCTGTGCACGGGCGAAGTCGTTGAAGACGTCCGGCTCACAAAGCAACTGTTCGATTTCGTCGAGACGATTCTCATGTTGCTCGATTGCCAGCTCGATCTCTTCGATGCGCTGTTTGATGCGGCGCTCTTCCCGTTGCTGTTCTTTATCGGCGCGCTGTTTTTTCACGACGACCTGCTTCGTCTCCTCACGGGCGAGTCGCGCCAGTTCCTCGAGCTCTTCTTTCTTCTCGACGTAGTACGAATAGTCTCCGAGATACTCGTCGATGCCGTTCGGTGTGATCTCTAGCACACGCGTCGCGAGTCGATCGATGAAGTAGCGGTCATGCGAGACGAAGAGAATCGTGCCCGGATAGTCGAGAAGGGCGTTCTCTAAGATCATCTTCGAGTCGAGGTCCAAGTGGTTCGTCGGCTCGTCCAAAATGAGGAGGTTCGGTCGCTCGAGCTTCAGCTTGGCCAACGTGAGTCGTGCCCGTTCGCCACCGGATAATTCATGGACACGCTTCATGACGTCATCGCCGCTGAAGAGGAACTGTCCGAGAAGACTCCGCACTTCTTGCTCGCGCATGAGTGGCCAGTCGTTCCAAATCTCGTCGATGACACGGTTCGCGTCAGACAAGTTTTGTTGTTCCTGGTCATAGTAGCCGATTTCGACGCCCGTCCCGTAACGGATCTCGCCGGTGAGGGCGGCTTGTTGCTTCGTCAACACTTTGAGGAGGGTCGACTTTCCGACCCCGTTCGGACCGACGAGGGCGACGGATTCCCCGCGTTGTAGCTGGAAACGGAGATTCTGAGCAATCGCTTCCTCGTACCCGATGGCGAGGTCACTTGCGCTCAATACATCGTTCCCGCTCTGACGTTTGATGGAGAACGAGAGGACGGCGCTACGTTCGTCACCATCTGGAGCATCGAGTCGGTCGACTTTCTCGAGACGCTTGCGCACGCTTTGCGCACGTTTTGTCGTCGTCGCCCGGGCGATGTTACGTTGAATGAAGTCCTGCATCTTGGCAATCTCTTCTTGTTGCGACTCGAACTGCTTCTTCTCTTGTTCGTAGAGGGCCGCCTTCTGTTCGAGATACTTCGTATAGTTCCCGACGAAACGACGGCTCCGATGACGTGACAGCTCATAGACGACCGAGACGACACGGTCGAGGAAGTACCGGTCGTGGGAGACGATGAGGACGGCGCCTTTATAGCCGCTCAAGTACTTCTCAAGCCAGGCGAGCGTCTCGATGTCCAAATGGTTCGTCGGCTCGTCCAAGATGAGCAGGTCGGGACTTTGAAGGAGCATCTTCGCCAAGGCGAGACGTGTCCGTTGTCCCCCGGAGAGCGTGTCGATGCGACGCTCGAAGTCGTCCGGATAGAAGCGCATCCCGTGGAGAACTGAGCGGATGGTCGCTTCATATTGGTATCCGCCACGTTCTTTGAACGTATGTTGCTCTTCATCATAAGAAGAGAGGAGGCGTTCATATGCAGCGGCGTCATTTAGGATTCGTTCTGAGCCCATGTCAGCCTCCATGCGACGGAGCGTCTTCTCTTGCTCGATCAAGTCCGTGAAGACGGTGAGCATCTCATTCCAGATCGTCTCGTCGGATTCTAACCCTGAGTCTTGGGCGAGATAGCCGATCGTGACGTCTTTTGGCTTCATGATGTCCCCGGAGTCATAGTTGTATTCACCAGCGATGACCTTCAAAAGCGTCGACTTTCCGGCCCCGTTACGACCGACAAGGGCGACGCGTTCGCCTTCCTGGATTTCGAGTTTGACATTTTCTAAAATCGGCTCGACGCCGAAGGATTTGGATAAGTTGTTGACTTGCAGTAGGATCAAGTGAAAAAACCCCTTTCTCTCTATTTAGTATACTGTATTTTTCAGCGATTTTAGGTATATTCGTTGAGTGGTCATGTGAATTCGTTTACAATCAAGATGTATGAAATTCAGATTCGTTTGTAACGTGTCGTAAAAAGGAGGCTCTTTCCGTTGAGTCAAAACGAACCAAAGATTCCACAAGCGACAGCCAAACGGTTGCCACTATACTATCGATTTATTCAAAGCCTGCACGCGTCAGGGAAACAACGTGTCTCTTCAGCAGAACTGAGTGAGGCGGTCAAAGTCGATTCGGCTACGATTCGCCGTGATTTCTCGTACTTCGGTGCGCTCGGTAAAAAGGGATATGGCTATAACGTGCAGTATCTGTTAGACTTTTTCCGAAAGACACTGAATCAAGACGAGATTACGAATGTCGCCTTGGTCGGAGTCGGTCACCTTGGGACGGCATTCGTCAACTATAACTTCCTTAAAAACAATAACACACATATCGTCGTCGGGTTCGACGCAGACGAGACAAAAGTCGGCACGACGATGTCAGGCGTCCCAATTCATCACGTCGATGAGATGGAACAAATCACGAAGCAAAACAAGATCGACGTCGCCATTTTGACGGTACCTTCTGCTTATGCGCAGTCCGTCGCAGACGACTTGGTGCGTTTCGGCATCAAGGGCATCTTGAACTTCACACCGGCACGACTCACTGTACCGGATACGGTTCGCGTCCATCATATCGATTTGTCGATTGAGCTGCAGTCACTCATTTACTTTATGCAACACTATCCAACCGCTGAGGGGGTCCATCAATAATGGAATTGCTAGTATCATCACTCGTCGTCGGGATTCCGGGTGGGGCGAGTCTATTCATCATCGCCATCATCGCGCTCATCATCTTCGGACCGAAGAAATTGCCGGAGTTTGGTCGCGCGGCCGGACAAACGCTTCGTGAGTTCAAAAATGCAACAAACGGCATGATGAACGAGCACGACGAGAACGACAAGAAAGCTATCGAAAAGAAAGAGCAGTAAGCCATGAATCATCAACCTGATCAAGAGCGGGAACTCACCGATCACTTGACAGAGCTGCGGAGACGACTGATGCTATCTGCATTTGTCGTCTTTGCCTTCTTTTTGATGGCTTTGCCGAGTGTCAAATATGTACTCGCGTACTTGCAAAAAGACCTCGTCGAACGCGGGCTTGAACTGAACGCCTTTGGGGTCGCGGACCCGCTCATGATTTACTTGAACTTGGCGCTCATCATCGGCCTGATCGCGGCGAGCCCATTCCTACTGTATCAAGTGTGGGCGTTTGTCGCACCCGGTCTGCATCCGAATGAGCGGAAAGGCACGCTTGCCTATATCCCGATCATCTTCGGACTGTTCTTGATCGGCCTTGCGTTCGCCTACTACTGGTTGTTCCCGCTCGTCCTCGATATCTCGACGGACCTCGGGCAAGACCTCGGACTCGAACAAATCATCGGGGCCAACAATTACTTCACGTTCTTGTTGCAGCTGACAATTCCGTTCGGCCTATTGTTCCAACTACCGGTCGTCATGATGTTCTTGACCCGAATCGGTGTCGTGACCCCGTACTTCTTATCCAAGATTCGAAAGTACGCATACTTTGCCCTATTCGTGATCGCGGCATTCATCACACCGCCGGATTTGACGTCGCACCTCATGGTGTCGCTGCCACTCTTCTTCCTATACGAAATCAGTTTATCGATTTCACGCATCACCTACAAAGGGGTGCTGCGCCGGGAGAAAGAGGCGATGGTGCAAGAACAGATGGATTTAATGAAACAGATGAATGAAAAGTGAGCACTGCGTCAAATTAGGACGCGGTGCTTTTTTGAATATTAGGGCTATGCATTTTTGAAAAAACATCTTAAAATTAGAAGGGATTCAACAAAAATGGATGTTTTTTGAAAACTTATGTATACATAAACAGAAATGAGGAAGCAGATGAACAAGTGGTTATGGAGTACGCTCGTCGTACTCATGTTGTTGATTGGACCAAAAATGGATGCCTTTGCAGAAGGAGCGGCAAAACCGGACGTTCTGCCAACGGGAAGTGTTGTATCAAACAGTGAATATGTATGGCGGTCGGGCGACCAAGAGACGATTGTGCATATGCGCACAGGAGAAGTGTATACACTTCCCGTCCGCGTGTCGGTTGAACATAATATCGTTGGACTCGGAGACGGTCGCGTCATTTTAGATGCATATGGCGAGGTCCTCATTTGGGATCCGATTACCGATGCGATGACGTCATTCCCGAACGATTCGAGTAGTGGTCTCGATTATCTTCATGCTGTGAATCAGGATTTAGAAATGATTCTTTGGAAAGGACATACGACGTATTCTGTCACCTCATTGACGGGTGAGATTCTCGGAACGTTTAATACGGAAAGTATATACGAATCGTACGACCTTCTTGCTGACGGCACGGTCCTAGTCTTCGCAAACGGTGAAATCACGAAACGAGCCATCACGGGAGAAACGCTTGAAACGCTTGGAACATATACGGACAAGGTACGATCTGCCCAATATATCGAAGAAGCGAATCAATTAGTGGTCAAGATGTCCACCGACTCACATCTCCGAATTTTTGATTTGACCACGAAACGTTGGATTGAAAAAGAGGCGGAATCTGTCACGAATCTCCTGTGGAAAGACGGGATTTACTACTTCACGATGCGGAAAGTGTTTGATACGTATTACGTGAGTTACAATGTTGCCACTGGAGAATGGAAAGAATCATCGGTGGATGATACGTTTGTTAATCTAAGAGGAGATTGGTATGTGCTATCCCATGATGTGACGGCAGGGTATACGCCGGAGTCATTTTGGAAAGCGCCACGACAACTGTTGATCGATGTACCGAAAACAACGACACGATATGAAGTGAACCAATCCTATCAAGTGAACGGAACCGCTAAACTGATTGATGGAACATCCATTCCTGTCAGTGGGACAGAATTGTCGGCAACGTATCGATATTCTGAGAAGAAACCTTTTGTTTGGGAACAAGGTAAGTTGACGATGAACACGAATGGCGGATATTCTTTTGAATTTAGATGGAACGGGTTAGAACGAACAGAAGACTTTGTAGCATCTAACTATGTTCCGCTCACACTCGATCCGCCAACAGGTGTTTTGGGACCCATCACAGGAACAACGGCACCGAACACCCCAGTATTCGTCAGTGTGACGAAAAGCACCTCTCAGTACACCGACTCACTAGATTCATTGGTCAACTATCAGTCGAAAACGGTTCAGTCAGACGAGATGGGACGCTTCACTTGGCAACCGACGCGCTGGTTCGCACCAGGATCGCGTGTGACCGTAAAAATCGGAAGCCCATCAAGTGTATATGCCGATCCAATTGAACTGGTGACGGTAAAAGAAAGTGAAGATACTTTACCGAACGACATCACGCTTGTAACGAACTCTGTAAAATCAGGTGTGACATTACAGACCACGCCACAGGCTACCGTTGACATCGTTGCCCGTAGCGAACGCGGTTATGAAGCCTGGAGTGAGCAAGTAAATGAGGATGGGATGCTCCAAATCAAATCGTTTTCTCACATGTGGTTTGGTGTTGGGACAAAAATATACTATAAGTTACAGGATGCACCTGCCTCACAGTTCCGTCTTGCGGAAGTGAAGGCGACGTATGATGCACCTATCTTCACTTGGACGCGGACACCATTGATGTACGATAAATCGATTGATGTAACGTCTAGCACAAATGAAGCATATGAAGTTTATCGGAATGACATCCTTGTGACAAAGACGAGTTCGATGCCTTATACGTTCGATACGCCATTACGCGAAGGCGATGTGATTAGTGTCAAACGCACGTATCGCGATGCCACTTACGAATTGACGAAGACGGTTCGCGCGTTCGCACCTGTTTTGAGTGTCACGGACGTCATGATGACGAAGACACAGGCGACACTCTCGATTAAAAAGACAAGTGTGGCCCCGGTTCGTTTTTACGTAAATGGTGTGGCCGTTTCACCAAAACGGTTATCAACGACACGGTACACCATCCCGGCGAAACCGGGTGACATGATTCGTGTCCGTGCCTCTGTCGGATCAAAATCCCGTGAAGTCACAGTGGAATTGCCGAAGACCTCGCTGTCCACGCTATCCATCAACGACGAAAAGTCGTTATGGGTCGGGTATGTACTACCGAACAGTACGGTGACACTAAAGAGCGGTACGAAGACAATCGCCAGTGGAACGGCAAGCAGTACAGGCCGTGTGACGCTACGATTCAGTCGACAACCGGTTGGAAGTGTCGTGACGTTGACGAGTCAGCAAGGGACGTATCGTCACATTCAGAAAAAGACCGTGACGGTCGGACCGGCTCCGACATTGTCATCGACCATTCCTTCAAGTGCGTCGAAGGCATTGCGTGCGACGTCAAACGTGGCTTACGGTACACTCACGCTGATGCGTGGGACGACCGTTCTCGCAGAGAAAGAAGTAAAAACGACTTCGACGATTCTCAGTTTTTCACCGCAACGAAAAGGGACGCAGCTCACGCTTCGTCTCGTGACACCGAAAGGTCGAAGCGTAACGAAGACGTTCACCGTTCGATGAGTACTCGGACCATTCGCATGAGCGGGTGGTCTTTTTACTTTCAACATACCTGTGAGCCCTTCACTCATGTTAATATGGAAAAAAGAGGGATTTGAGGTGTGGGTCATGTGGTGGCAATGGTACGGATTTGAGACGATCATGATGTTGATCTTTGCAGGGATATCCATTGGGACTGGAAGACATCTGTTCCTGTCAAAAACGGATAAGGTTCTCACGATTTCGTTTGTGAGTATGGTCATTGGTTTTTGTATGATGCTCGTCGGAGTGGGATACATAAGAGGATTTGATGGAATGGGTTGGTTCGTATACGGTTTGCTCCTATACGGTGGAAGTCTCCTTGTCTACTTGACGTTCACTATTTTTCGTTTGAAACGGGAGGAGTAAAGAGAATGAGTGATTTGACCTTTTTGATGTTGTTGTTTCTTGGATTGACACTAGGAGTGGTGCTATCCATCTATCACGTGATGCGGCAGAAAAGAAGACGGTCCGTGTTACTCCTGATCGGTACATTACTGGTTGTAAGTGGCTATGTACTTGTGATTGGCAATCTGGCATTTGGATACGGCTGGGGAGCATTGTGGTGGGTGGTCGTCGGGCTCACTATGAACGTCTTCGGTTTGATCGTGCATCTATTTGTAATAAGCTATCATCTAGTGAAAAAGCGGCGAGTCCGGTCATGAGAATGAGCGGATTTTTTCCTGTTCAAACTTTAGACACTTTTACGTGAAAAATTGAGCAAAGTCATTGAATCTTATATTGTGAAATAGTACACTAAGGTCAAGAAGTAAATGTGATGTTTATCACAATATAAAACGAAACGTATTGTTTAACATAAAAGGAGAGACGACTCATATGAAAATCGCAGTCATCGGATGTACACACGCAGGAACAGCAGCAGTCAAAGGATTACTCGCCAAGCACGACAATCTCGATATCACCGTTTACGAGCGGAACGACAACGTCAGCTTCCTCTCGTGTGGGATTGCGCTCCACGTCGGTGGGGTCGTCCAACGTGCGGAAGAGTTATTCTACTCGTCTCCACGTGAACTTGAAGAACTCGGTGCGACGATGCGCATGAAACATGACGTCTTGTCGATCGACTCCGAAGCGAAGACGGTCCACGCTAAAAATCTTGAGACCGGGGAAGACGTGCATGACACGTATGACCGCTTGATCGTCACGACGGGTTCATGGCCGATCGTCCCAACGCTTCCGGGGATCGAAATGAATGGAATCGAGCTCTGTAAAAACTACGCGCATGCCCAACGCATCATCGAACGGGCGACAGATGCGACGAAGATTGCCGTCATCGGGGCGGGTTATATCGGAGTCGAACTCGTCGAGGCGTTCGAAGCATACGGAAAACATGTCACATTTATCGATAGTGCAGACCGCATCTTAAACAAATATCTCGATAAATCGTTCACAGATCCACTAGAAGCGGACATGACAAGTCGCGGGATCGATCTTGAACTCGGTCAGACGGTCGAAGCGTTCCGTGGAACAGAAGGGAACGTCACACACGTCGTGACGGACAAAGGTGAATTCGAAGCGGATCTCGTCATTCTCTGTGTCGGATTCCGTCCGAACACAGGACTCTTAGAAGGACAGGTCGATATGCTCGGGAACGGTGCCATCATCGTCGATGAATATATGCGTACGAGCAATCCCGATATCTTTGCAGCAGGGGACAGCTGTGCCGTCTACTATAACCCGGCGCGTACACACGCCTATATCCCACTTGCGACGAACGCTGTCCGCATGGGAACGCTCGTCGCGGAGAACATGATGCAACCACGCGTCCGCTACCAAGGGACACAAGGAACGTCGGGACTTCGACTCTATGACTGGAATATCGCGTCATCTGGTCTGACGGAAGAAGCGGCAGCGCTCTTTGGACTCGAAGTGGAGAGTGTCGTCATCGAGGACGCGTATCGTCCGGAGTTCATGCCGACCGCAGAGAAAGTCGAATTCAAACTCGTCTATGAAAAAGGGACACATCGTATTGTCGGTGGACAAGTGTTATCGAAAGCGGATTTGACGCAAGCGGTCAACACACTCTCGCTCGCCATCCAAAACGAGATGACGATCGAAGAGCTCGCCTATGTCGACTTCTTCTTCCAACCGCACTACAACAAGCCATGGCACTTCCTGAACAGCGGAGCGCTTGAAGCGATGAAAGACAAAGTGAATGCCTAACAAAAAACGCGGAAGCGAACAGCTTCTGCGTTTTTTATAGATAGTGTGGTTCATCTTTCATCAAATTGGCAAGAAGGATGTAGATGAGAAAGTTAGCCGGCAAAAAGACAAATAGTAGCCGAATACCGAGTGATGAGATGTTCACGTATTCAGCGATCCCGCCGCATACTCCGGCAATAGAGCGGTCCGTCGCCGACTTTCGAAGTGTACGTTGCATAGTAAAGCTCCTTATGAGTTGATATGTAAATTTTACCATATGAGTGTATGAAAAAGCGCACCAATTCAATTGGCGCGCTTTTGATTTATTTTAGAATGTCGACGAGTTCATCGAGCACTTGGTTGGCAGACAAGACGCCACCCGACGTGTTCCAAATGTCATCACTGACTTCTGTCACTTCCCCTGCTTTGACAGCATCGAGGTCTTTCCACAACTGGTTCGATTGCCATTCTTCGGCTGTCTTCGACCCGTCGGCCCCACCATATGTGAAGTAGACGATGTGGTCGCCCGCCATCTCTGGGATTCGTTCCATCGCGACTTGTTCAGCGAATTCTGCTTTATCTTGTGACGCTGGACGTTTGATGCCGACATCATTAAGGATGACGCCGGAGAAGCTGTCATTGAAGTAGATGCGTGACTCGCCAGGAAGGAAGCGGACGACCGAGAGTTCTTTATTCACGGCGTCCCCGAGTTCTGCTTTCGTATCTTCGACGTGCTGTTCGTAGTCGGCCAACCCTTGATTGCCTTCCTCTTCTAGGTTGAGTGCGTTCGCATAAAGGGTGAAGTTCTCTTGCCAATCACCTTTGAGCGTCTCTGACATGACCGTCGGTGCGATGGCGTTTAACTTGTCATAGATGTTCTCTTGACGAAGTTTCGTTCCGATGATGAGATCGGGTTCCAATTTTGCGATGGCCTCTAGATTGACTTCGCTTTCTGTCCCGACTTCCGTGACGTCTGTCATCTCGGACTCAATGTGCGGGTACCACGGGTCGCCGTTCCATGATTTGACGGCTCCGACTGGTTTGACGCCGAGGGCGAGAAGGGCTTCTGTCCCTTCGTTCGTCAAGACGACGACGCGTTCTGGGTTTTCAGGTACGTCCGCCGTTCCCATCGCGTGCTCAATCGAGCGAGTCGCAGTTTCTGAACTTGTATTGTTCTCTGTATCGTCAGACCCGCCGCAAGCAGCGAGGACGACGGTTAAGCAAAGCGTAAGTAACGCGAGCATCCATTTTTTCATTACAATTCTCCTCTATGTAGGTGATTTTCCTTCCTGACTATAAGTGATAATGATTCTCACTGTCAACCCCTTTTTCTGGAACGCAATATTTGCTATGGTAGGAAAGGAAAGAAGTGAGGACATGAAAAAACCTTGGATCAAATTACTTTTCTTGATCATCTGTTTACCTATCTTAAGTTATATCTCCTTGCGCGTCGGTGTGATTGCGGTCAGCCATCAAGATGTGATGACGTTCCAAGCAGACAATTCATCACAAGCGATGATTGCGTTGGCAGACAATCGTATCCCACGGACGGTCGTCGCGCTACTCGTCGGTAGTGTCCTAGGTCTCGCCGGGCTCATCTTTCAACTCGTGACCCGTAACCCGCTCGCATCTCCTGATATTTTGGCGGTAAACGCCGGAGCGAGTCTGGCCATCGTGCTCGTAACGCTTTTTGGGTTCAGTAGTATCGCCTCGTTCACGACAGCCTCGCTCATCGGAGCATTTGTTGCCGGCGTGATTGTCTATCTACTGAGTGCGAACGGAGGGAACGTCATGTATATGACGCTTGCCGGGGCATCGCTTGCCGCTTTATTCAGTTCGTTCACCCAGTCGATCATCGCGTATGAGGAAGGCGCGCTCGATGAGGTGCTGTTCTGGTTGACCGGATCGGTCGCCGGACGATCGCTCACGCTCGTCGAGATGTTGTTGCCATGGATGGCGGCGGCGGTCATTCTCGTTCTCTTGCTCAGTAAAGAGTTAGAGACGTTATCGCTCGGAGACCAGGTCGCCCGTTCACTCGGGCAAAATGTCGGCATCATCAAGTTCGTCGCCGTGACGCTCGCCGTCGTGCTCTCCGCATTCGGGGTGGCACTTGCCGGACCAATCGCATTTGTCGGTCTGCTCGCTCCGCATTTGGCGAAATATCTGTTCGGGACGGCCTTTTTCGCTCGTCTCGCCGGAAGTGCCCTCATCGGTAGCGTCCTGTTGCTTGCGGCGGATATTCTGGGACGTATCATCCTGTTCCCACGCGAAGTGACCGTTGGGGTCGTACTCGCCGTCATCGGTGGGGCATTCTTCATCTATCTCGTCAGTGTCAGACAAGGAGTCTTTAAATCATGAAAACATATCGCTTTCGAAAAGGTCCTGTCTCGTTCACGCTCCGGAAGCGTGAAATCGAGTTGGCGCTTCTACTTGTCGTCGGATTGCTCGTGTCGATTTATTTCGGGCTCGCCATCGGTGACACATTCCTTAGTCCCGCCTCACTCGCTGCCCTGTTCATCGGTGCAGGGGATGCATTCGAGCAACTCGTCGTCTTCGAGTTTCGGATGCCACGTGTGTTGATGGCAATCACTGCCGGCGCAAGTCTCGCCGTCAGCGGTCACTTGTTACAACTGACAATCAAAAACGAACTGGCATCCCCGGAGATTTTCGGGATTGTCGGAGGTGCAGGGGTTGCGACGGCTACGTTCTTCACCGTTTTCTCGGATGAGCGAACGAATCAGCTGTCAGTGCCGCTCGCCTATATCCCCATCGCTTCGTTCCTTGGGGCGATTGTTGTCGGGATGTTCCTCTTCTATTTGTTGAAACGTGGAGTCCCACCTGTCCGGCTAGCACTTGTTGGGATTGGAATCAGCATCTTCTCGCAAGGGATCGTTCAGTTCATGATGCTCGCCTCGAACGTTTACCGAAAGAACGATATCCAACAATGGCTCACCGGTACCGTCTACGCCGCGACGTGGAATCAATTGAAGATTATGGTGCCGTTCGTCCTTCTCTTTTTGCTGGCAGCCTTCTTGATTGAACGTCATGTTCGTCCGCTTCATATCAGTGAAGCGACAGCGACGAGCATCGGTGTACCGGTACGAGGGATTCAGCGTGGGACGTTGTTGCTTTCCTGTTTACTCGCCGGAATCGGTGTCGCCTTTGTCGGTGCAATCGGTTTTGTTGGGTTGATGGCACCTCATATCGCTCGACAAGGGTTGAAGCTCCCTTACATTTGGGCGACGCTGCTTGTAGGGGCGACGATTGTCGTGTTGGCGGACGTACTCGCTCGGACGATTTTTTATCCGTATGAACTACGGACCGGCGTGATGACAGCCGTCATTGGAGCACCGTATTTCTTCTACTTACTTCGACGGATGATGAAAGGAAGCATGAGATGAACACATTTGATTTGAACCACGTAACCATCGGATACGAACAGAAGACGGTGCTCGATCAATTATCCTTCTCCATCCCACATGGGAAAATCACCGTCCTTCTCGGCGCGAACGGCTGCGGGAAGTCAACGCTCCTCTCGACGCTTGCGAGACAGCGAGATGCACTTGGCGGGGAGATCGCATTTCGAAACAAACCGCTCGATTCGTATCGGGCGAAAGAGGCGGCTCGACTCATGGCATTCATGCCACAAGTGAACGTGGCACCTGATGGATTGACCGTCGAACAACTCGTCCGATTCGGGCGTTATCCGTACCAGACGTTCTTCAAACGATATTCGGAAGACGATGAACGGGCCGTCGAGCGGGCACTCGCCTTCACCGATACGGTATCGCTCCGTGACACGCTCGTCAGCAACCTTTCCGGAGGACAAAAGCAACGGGTGTGGATCGCGTTGGCACTCGCCCAAGAATCGGAGACGATCCTGCTCGATGAACCGACGACATACTTAGATATGTCGCACCAAATCGAGATTTTAGATTTGATGTATCGATTGAATCGATTGGAAGGAAAGACGATCATCATGGTACTTCACGACCTTCACTTGGCATGTCGCTATGCCGATCATGTCATCGCATTAGCTGGCGGTAACGTGTATCGCGAAGGAAGTCCGAACGATGTCGTCGATGAGACGTTCATGAAAGACGTATTCGGTCTCAAAGTCGTGGTGACCGAGGATCCGCTATACGGGACACCGCTCTGTGTACCGTATTCGCACTACGAGTTGAATGAAAAACGACCGACCTGAACCTAGTCTGCGGACTAGGTTTTTTTACGGAAAAGCAGGGAAAAGAGTAGGGTAAGTGCGCGTCATGTTTTCTACCTAAAGGAGAAATTTTCCATGGCTAAAAAGGAAAAACAACCGTATCACATCGTCACGTTCACGTTCCCATAAGAATCGATTTTAGACGGGCTTGCAGCAGAGTTCGGAGGAACGGTCACGCGGACAGACGAGGAGTTGTGAATCATAAAACTCGGAATTTTAGGTGCCGGGAAAGTCGGACGCACGCTCGGGGAGCAGTTCGAACGAGCGGGCTATGAGGTGCTGTATGGGACACGGACGGAGCGAGAAGGCACAATGACGTTACAAGAGGTCGCCTCGACGAGCGATGTTCTATTTCTCTGTACACCGTTCGCGGCCGCAGTCGATCTGATACCGACACTCGACGGACTAAATGGGAAAGTATTGATCGATGTGACGAATCCGATCGCGATCGAGTTTAACGAGGTCGAGCGACCGGACGGGGTGTCGGGTGCGGAATATTTGCAACGACTCATTCCTGATACGAAAGTTGTGAAGGCGTTCGATCAGACAGGGGTCGAGAATTTAGGCGATCCGGATGGCTCCGTCATGTTCGTCGCGGGTGAAGATGAGGAAGCGGTGCGGCTTGTCGTCGAACTATCGAACAAGATCGGCTTCGATACGCATCCGCTCCACGGGCTGAAGCTTGCTCGTGAGCTCGAAGGGTTGGCGTGGCTGTGGATTCATCATGCAGTGAAAGAGCGAAAATCACGGGACTTCGCATTCTACTTAACAGAACGGTGAAAGACGATCGGGGCGAAATGCCTCGATCGTCTTTTTTGATTAGAATCCTGTATAGCGATCAGAACGTGTTTGAAGCAGCTTAATCGTCTCGCGCTCAATCTGCTCGACTTCACGTTGTTGCCAACCCGGCATGAGAAATGCATCAACGAGTGCCCAAATGCCTGTGATGAATGCACCGAGACCGAGCGTCAAGACGACGAGTAGGACCATGGCGATTCCTGAACCGATTTTTTTGAAATAGAAACGGTGCGCACCAAATGCACCGAGGAAAAACCAAAGCAAGTAGGCGACGAGTAAGATACGTTTTCGTTTTTCGACTTCGCTGTTCACGAGTAACATTTCTTCTGTCGTCAAATCCATACGCGAATCATACATAGAACTCCAACTCCTTATCCATAATTGTTATAATGAGTTCGCACTCAAGTATATCGGAAAATGGATTTGTTTCCATGATTTCCTAAAAAGAAAAGAGGTTCTTTATGCTTTTTCCGATTTTGACGTTTATCGTCGCATTTGTTCACGTCGTTGGTGGGGCGGTTGCCCTTTATCAATATCCGCAATATAAACGTATGGCAATCAGTGCCATCGTACTCGGGTTCGTCTACGGTGGATTGACCGTGGCGGTGATTGGATTATGAAGTGGGGGTCAAACGGATCACTTCGTTCGCGTCTTCAAATGCAGAGCGGCTATCAGTTGGGGACATACTTATTTTTAGGTCTCATCATTTTTGATTTACTCTTAGGCGACGTTCCAAGAATCTCGTTTGCGATGTATGCCTTGTTCTTTTACTTTTGGCAGCGTGAACGCGTAGAGAAAGAAGAGAAGGGGGTGGCGGAGAAGATGAAGCGGAAGTCGGATGAGTGGACGATCACACTTGTCGTCTTGCTTTGTTTAGTAGGCTATGTGGTCTCCCTTGCCCTACAATATCCATCTGTTTCGTTGCTCGAGCTGAGCATTTATGGCTTCTCGACAATCTTCTGCATCCGGGCGTTGACCTTGATCTATGCGATGCACCAACAACAGCTCGACTAAAACCCATCCTTCCACTGAGAAAGGATGGGTTTGATTTAGGACGCGGCTCGTCGCAGGACGAGCTTTTCTTTTACATAGATGCCGCTATAGACGAGGAAACAGCCGAAGCTGACCAACAGTCCGATGTAGACGCTCATCATGAACGGGGTGAGAAGCGATCCAATCAAAATCGTCGAACGTGATAAGAAGTCGGCACCGGCGAACGAGGTCCCGGCAAACGCAGAGTACGCACCACGGCGGTCTTCTGGCATCATGTTCGCCTTCTCCGTGTTCAATACCGGCGAGTACAACAATTCGCCGAATGTTGCGATGAGCATGAAACCGAGAAGGAGCATCATCGAGTTCGCGCTTGTGATGACGGCGTACCCGATCGTGTACAACGCGAGTCCGCCGAGTAGCGTATGCTTGTTTGAGAAACGTGAGGCGAGACGTTGAATGAAGAATGTCAACGCGACGACGATGAGCGTGTTCTCGATTTGAATGAGACTCATCATCCGCACCCCGTTGATTGTCCATGATTCAATCGAGAGCGGTTCGAATGAATCGGCGAGCCGGACCGCGACATAACTGCCCATTGAGAACTCAGCAGCGAGGATACACATCGAGCCGAAGACGACTTTGACGAACGGACGGTCACGCCAGGCGATTTGATAACTTTGGAACACGTCGACGAAGACGAGGCGAAGCTTTTGAGAGGTCCACGTCCGTTTCGTGTCCTCGAGGAAGATGGCGTACGCGATCGGCAACATGCTCGACGTGAACGTCAAAATCCAAAATAGTAACAATTGATTGCTGACATAGAGCCAGCCCCCGAGTGCCGTCCCGATCGTGATGGATAAGTTGATCAACCAGTAATCGAGCGCGTACACGGCTTTTCGGTTCTCAGGCGTTGTCGCGTCGATGATGATGGCGCTCATCGCCGGTCGCCCGAGGTTGTTCGTGACCGTGAAAATCGTATAGGCGATCATAAAGACGATCATCTGGTCGAACTGAAGACTAAGCGTCATGACGAGAAACATCGAGGCTGTGAGACTTGCCGTCAACACGAGGAGTCGCTTCCGTGAAAACTTATCGGCGAGGTATCCCCCGATCAACCCAATCACGTATCCGAGACAGACGAGCGAGATCAAGAAGACGCCCGCGATCCATTCGTTGAACGCTTTGACAAAGAGAAGTGCCATGAACGGCATGATGGCGAATGAGACCGAACGGTTGAAAAATGATGTCACGAGTCGAACTTTTATTGGTTTAGGTATATCTTTCCATTTCATCTTGTCACCTTCCATTCTGTACCTGTATGATAAACAAGACAACGGATTTGAAAAATGGACGACATGGAGAAATGATGTCCACTTTTAAGGGGGGGATGTGACGTGGATGCATATTTATTTCGATTGTGGAAAGAGTGTCGGGACGGAGCGTACACGATTTCCGATATGGCGGAAGCCATTCATTTAAGCCCGAAACAGACGAAGCGTCATTTGGCACGGTGGCAAGAAGAAGGATGGCTTACGTATACGAGCGGCCGCGGACGGGGGAATTTGACGCGTCTCGAATGGCTACGACACGTCGAGCGTGATTTGGCGAAACAGCTGCTTGACCGCATAGAGAAAGAGTCGGTCGAGGCAGTGACAAATCAGCTGGAGTGGGACTGGTCGCCTGCACAGGCGGGTCGGTTCATGCGTCAACTCGAGAAGAAGTTCGGTTACGTCCAAACATCGAGTGATGCACTCATCATCCCGCGACGCCGTCACTTTTTGACGACACATCCGCTCGAGGCGGCTGACATCCACAGTGCCCACCTCGTGCAGAACGTCTTCAATCGTCTGTTCATGATTGACGCGTCTGGTGAGGTCACAGGGGAGCTTGCGCATCACTATGAATGGCAGGGGAATACGCTCGTCTTGTTTCTTCGGAAAGGGGTACGATTCCATGACGGGTCGCTCATGACGAGTAAAGATGTGACGAAAAGTTTACGCACACTCGTTCAGTCGGATGCGTATCGGTATATGTATCGGCACGTCCGGCATATCGCATCGAACGGCACGTATCGCGTCGACGTCACGCTCGACCGGCCTCGGAATTCGTACATCCCGAAACTGTCGATGATTCATACGAGTATCGCTAAAGGAAGTGTCGGGACGGGGCCGTTTCAATTGGATCGCCATGACAAGGAGAAGACGGTCCTCCTCGCCTTCGAGAATTATTTTGGGGTGCGGGCGCTCCTCGACCGGGTCGAGTTCATCAAAGTGCCGGACGGATACGATCCGACGTATCGCATCTCATCAAGAGATTCCAAAGAAACCGGACACATCTCGACACCGTCCGGGTTCGGGCTTGTCATCTTGAACAGTCACCCGAATAGTGTGTTCGCGAATGAAGAAGCGAGACATTACATGCATCGATTGATTGCGGAGATTCGACCGGAAATCGGGACACGGAATGAACGGAGAACACCGAACGACCGAGGTTTTCTCGGTTCGCTGAGCGAGACGTATCGCATTCCAAAAGGAACACCCGTCACGTTCGACCGACCGATTCGAATCAAACAGACGGACTTCACGAACGATACGACCGACTGGATTGCCGAAATGTTAACGCGTCACGGCATTGCTTATGAGTTCGTGCCCATCAGCTTCAAAGATTCGATCCATGACAAGACGTATTATGAATACGTCGATTTGGTCGTTCACGGGGAAGTGTTCGAGCGGAACATCACGCTCGGGTTTGAACAGTTCATGACGAACGAGTACTCGCCCCCGCATAAAGTGTTCCCTTATATCGAGGGGATGGTGGAGCGGGTCAGGCAATATGATGACCTGCCGTTTGAAGACTGGTTGCCGCTGCACCGGGAGATTGAACGCGAGTTGAAAGAAAAGTCGTATTTCATCCCGCTCTATAACGAGGAGCGGACCATTCCGTTTCCGGTCGAACTGAAGGACGTCTGTGTCGACTTGTTCGGCTATTTTGATTTTGCGAAACTATGGATTCCATCATAAGGAGGGATATTTTGCGTAAGAAGTTACTCATTGGGTTTATGATTTTTTTTGTAGGACTGTTTTTGTTTGCGCTATGGGATGGTGTGTTTCTTAGTATGACAATTGTGGGTCTAGGATTCACCATCTATGGTTATCGACACGAAGAGATTGAGAAGCTTGAGGAAAAGGTGAGCAAAAGAATCATGAGACAAGTCGATGCGACACTCATGAACATCACGATTTACGGTTTGCTGGTCATTGGCGTGGTCATCAATTTCTTCTTGGATGAACCACAGATTCTACTGATTGATGCCATTTATGTATTATTAGGTGTGGTGTTCGGTTTGCGTGGACTTCTCATTCGGAGTGTCTATCAAGAAGAAATACAGGATCAATCGAAAGTTACAGCCATAAGAAAAACCCCGAGCTCGTAAGGCTCGGGGTTTCGTTATGCGGATTTGTCCGTGCCTTCTTTTTTGACTTTTCGGGCGAGTGCCAAGATTTGATACACTTTGAAAAAGTCGTAAGCGGCGACGGCGATGATAAAGTACGTCCAGAAGCTGAAGCCGTACTCTTGTACCGAGAAGTACGCGAGGACGGTGAACAACACACCGAACGATAGACTGAAGAGCATCATCACTTTTAATTGTCGCGGCATAACTGCCACCTCATTTCTACATTAAAAATAGTACGAGCATCACGAGCGCGTTGTTAAACGCGTGGATGGCGATCGGAACGATCAATCGTCTTGTCTTCGCATACGCGTAAGAGAACGCGAAACTCATCGCGATATACACGAGGAATCGATTATCTTGGTGGATGAGTGCGAATAAAATCGAACTGACACCAAAGGCAATCCAGAAACCGAAGCGCGCGTTCAAGTTCCCGAACAAAATATGACGGAAAAGAATCTCTTCGATGATTGGTCCAAGCAAGACGACCGGCAAAATCATGAGTGGAATGACTTCCACCATATCAGCGATGTTTTGTGTGTTCATCGACTCGACGAGTTCGCCTGAGATGGCCGTCTCAATCAAGTTCGCCACGATGACGAGCCCGTATTGCATCAAAATCCCGAGGCCAATCCATTTGACCGTGTCGTTCAAGTTCGACTGGATGCCTTGGGCTTTGTATTGCTTCAAGTCTGGCCAGATGAGCAAGATTGACAGAACAATCGTCACACCGAATCCGATGGCGAGCCAGAGCCCGACGAACGTTTCTGTTAACCATTCCGGTCGTACTTCACTGAGGACGAGAGGGAATAGCTGGACGAACGCATATAGTAAAATCGGGGTGAGGTGCCGGAGACGAATGTTAGGCGCCATTGAAAAACGGGTATTTATCGATTGGTTTGAGTTTAGTGTAGCCAATTCAACACGTCCTTAATAATAAGAGTGAACCTACCTTTTTCTTATTGTAACAAATAAGTTCTCTTGACCGCGAGTAAGAGCATTTTTTTAATGTATCCCACTTGATTTTTTTATCGACACATACTACACTAATCAGTGTTAGCACTCCTTTTAACTGAGTGCTAAAACCTTACGATACACATTACATCATTCATATTCGGAGGAGGGTTTTTCCATGTTAAAACCACTAGGCGATCGTGTCATCATCGAAGTCGTGGAGAAAGAAGAAAAGACGATCGGGGGCATCGTGCTTCCTGATACGGCGAAAGAAAAGCCGCAACAAGGGAAAGTCATCGCAGTCGGAACGGGCCGCGTGACAGACCAAGGCGAGCGCATCGCTCTCGACGTGAAAGAAAATGATTTGGTCATCTACTCGAAGTACGCAGGTACCGAAGTGAAGCATGATGGAAAAGAGTACTTAATCGTTCGCGAGAGCGATATTCTCGCAATCGTAGGCTAAGCACCATTATTCAAAAACTTTTTTTAGGGGGAAATGAACGATGGCAAAAGATATCAAATTCTCAGAAGATGCACGTCACGCGATGCTTCGCGGCGTCGACGCACTCGCTGACGCAGTCAAAGTAACAATTGGACCAAAAGGACGCAACGTCGTCCTTGAGAAGAAATTCGGTTCACCACTCATCACGAACGATGGTGTGACAATTGCAAAAGAAATCGAACTCGAAGACCGCTTCGAAAACATGGGTGCGAAACTTGTTGCTGAAGTCGCGTCGAAGACGAACGAAGTCGCAGGGGACGGTACGACAACAGCGACAGTCCTCGCACAAGCGATGATTCGTGAAGGGCTCAAGAACGTCACGGCGGGCGCGAACCCGATGATCCTTCGTAAAGGAATCGACAAAGCGGTCACACGTGCGCTTGAAGAGTTGAAAGCCATCTCGAAACCAATCGAGTCAAAAGAAGCGATCGCACAAGTCGCGGCTATCTCGGCAGCGGACGAAGAAGTCGGCGAATTGATCGCAGAAGCGATGGAGCGCGTCGGTAAAGACGGTGTCATCACAATCGAAGAATCACGCGGCTTCACGACTGAACTCGACGTCGTTGAAGGAATGCAGTTCGACCGTGGATACTTGTCACCATACATGATCTCAGACTCTGACAAGATGGAAGCGTCACTCGACAACCCGTACATCTTGATTACAGACAAGAAGATCTCGAACATTCAAGAAATCATCCCAGTGCTCGAGCAAGTCGTGCAACAAGGGAAGCCAATCTTGATCGTCGCAGAAGATATCGAAGGCGATGCACTCGCGACACTCGTCTTGAACAAACTCCGTGGTACGTTCAATGCGGTTGCCGTCAAAGCACCAGGATTTGGTGACCGTCGTAAAGCGATGCTCGAAGACCTCGCGACACTCACAGGTGGTCAAGTCATCACGGAAGACCTCGGTCTTGACCTCAAATCAGCATCACTCGATATGCTCGGTCGCGCATCGAAAGTCGTCGTCACAAAAGACACAACGACTGTCGTCGAAGGTGCAGGGAACGAAGACGCGATTAAAGCACGCGTTCAAACGATCCGTAACCAAATCGAAGAGACAACGTCTGACTTCGACCGTGAAAAACTCCAAGAGCGTCTCGCGAAACTCGCAGGTGGCGTAGCCGTCGTCAAAGTCGGTGCAGCTACAGAGACAGAACTCAAAGAGCGTAAACTCCGCATCGAAGACGCACTCAACGCGACACGCGCGGCCGTTGAAGAAGGAATCGTGGCGGGTGGTGGTACATCACTCATCAACGTCATCCCAGCCGTTCGTGCGTTGCTTGCAGAAGTGACAGCGGATGAAGCAACTGGCGTCAAACTTGTCCTTCGTGCACTCGAAGCACCGGTCCGTCAAATCGCGGAAAACGCTGGTGAAGAAGGTTCGGTCATCGTCGAGAAACTCAAGAACGAATCAGTCGGTGTCGGCTACAACGCGGCAACTGGCGAATATGTTGACATGATCGCACATGGTATCGTCGATCCGGCGAAAGTGACGCGTTCAGCACTCCAAAACGCGGCATCTGTCTCAGCGATGTTCCTCACAACAGAGGCCGTCATCGCAGACAAGCCAGAAAAAGACGCTCCTGCAATGCCTGACATGGGCGGCATGGGTGGAATGGGCGGTATGATGTAAATTAAACTAATCTCGTTTTAGCCAATCCAGAGTTAGTGTCAACTATAGAATATTTTTAGACGGTACTAATATTCTAAATAAGTCTTGTATCTACTACCTACAGTTTTGGTAAAATGATACAGGGCTTTTTTATGATTTCAATCTATTTTTAAAGAATTTGATTCGAGAAATGCATTAGTGAAATGAACTTATGTAGCACTAGTTTAAAAATAAGGAGGATAAATATGATTAATATTTTGCATTTATCAGATGTTCATTTTCCGAGCGAGAATTTTGCAATAACAGAGAGAGAACTTAAATACGGAATCATAAATTTTTTAAATAGTATAGATGACAATCAAGTGTATCTTCTCATTAGTGGAGATATTACTTTAAAAGGTGAAAAAAAGGGGTATCAAGAGGCATACATGTTCTTTGAAGATATTATTAAGGGAACAAACGGCAAGATACACAAAGATAACATCTTACTTTGTCCTGGAAATCATGACATAGTAAAAGAGAGTTACTTTAAAGATTTCAATGAGTTTTCATATAAACTCAGAAATGATAATGCATTTTTATATGGTGTTCATTCATCAGTTACATCACTTCAAAAAGAAAATGTATTTTTTTTAGGAATCAATTCTGTATATCATCTGAATCACGAATATGGGTTAGTGAATATTGATGATATTGAATATGTATTAAAAAATGCTTCTATAAGCCCCCTGACACGAAAAATTGCATTTACACATCATCATTTAATCAATCAATTTGTAAAAGATACTTCTTCTATTAGAAATGCTCATCAATTGCTATTGCTACTTGATCATTATGGATTTGAAGCGATTTTTCATGGTCATCAACACACTAGCACCAAGTTAGTATTAGGAGAGTCTAATATGATTACAGTAGGTGTAAGTACACCAGGTTTAGAAATGCAAGGTTACACAAATGGGTTTAACTACTATAGTATTAATGAGAAAGATATCAAAATTGATAAGTATATATACTCGCGAGACGCTCATGTAAGTGGGAAAACAGGAAACTTTATTAAACTTCCTTATATTTTTTAGAGAAAGAAGAGTGAGCATGGATAGTCTATTTATTGTATTTGAAGGTATCGATGGTTCTGGAACATCTACACAAGCAAGGTTACTTAAAGATTATTTTATAAATAAATCTATGAAAGCAATAGTAACTTCTGAGCCCTCAGAAGGTCCTGTTGGTAATTTAATTCGACAGGCTATGAAGCAAAGAACATTTTTTACTAATGATAAACAACATTTTGATCAACAAATGGCATATCTTTTTTCAGCTGATAGACACGATCATCTTTACAATGATGTCGATGGGGTATTTAAAAAAATGGAAGATGGTTTTCAAGTTATAAGTACAAGATATTTTTTCTCTTCATACGCGTATCATAGTGATACTCCTGAAGATTTAGAATTGGTAAAAACATTAAATGCCAAATTTCCAAATCCCGATATAGTTATTTATATTGATAATCCTGTAGATATCTCTTTGAAGAGAATTAGTCAAAGATCTGTTCAAGATATTTATGAAAATGAAGAAAAGCTAAAGAAAGTAAAAGCAAGATATGAACAAATATTTTCTGAATATCAAGGAACAATGCTAAAAGTTTCTGGAAATTTAGGGTTAGCTGAAACTCATAAGGAAATCGTGGATTTTTTGGAGGGTAAATACTTTGACAAATGTTGAATTTGAAAATATTTCAAAATTCGAAGAAATAGTAGAGTTGGCAAAGATAACAGTAAAAGATAGTTCGGAGCCATATAAGCTGAATTTTAGTTTGAAAGTCGATTTTGATGTTAATTTGGTCATGACACCTCAATTATATGATGTTTCAACTCTAGCTGAAGAGTTTCAGCAAGTAACAAAACCAGAGCATTTACATTTAAATCATGGCGAATATATTACAGAAAATGGAGTTAATAATGTAATTCAAGAATTAAAACAAAAAAGCCAATCAAATAGAGCAGTTATTTCATTAATTAATCAAGATAATATAATTGGAAGTGGTGACGTTCCAATTCCTTCATTCATGGTTTTACAATTTAGTTTAGAAAACAATAAAGATTTGTATGTAACCACTTATTTCAGAGCTTTAGAAGTTTCTAGATTTTTCCGTATAAACCTGGAGGAAATTAGACTGATTGTAAAACAAATATACGATGAATTAATTAATATCAAGAGAGTGAAGCTCAATGTTATTTCTTTCAGAGCATATATTAATGAACAACAGGGTACTCTTCAAAAAGCGGAAATTGATTTAATAAAAGAGATGCACATATTAACACATATGCAAAAAAACCCAAAGAAAGTTATATCTATGCTTAAGGAAAAGAAAGAGGAAAGTACAATTATCGATAATAAATCTTTAATGCATATATTAGATATAATTTCTGACTCTGCAGTATCAGATACTATTGATTCATGTTTTAAAGGAAATTTAGTTAAAGTTAAATTAGAAAGTTGCATTTCATCTAGTGAGCGATTAATTGATCTACGGAAGAAATCATCACATGGTAAACAATTGGAAATTGAGAATCAAAAATATTTGACTTCTCTTGATAAGTTTATTGAGGAGGTAGAAAGTTGTCTTTATCAATGAATGAGATTAAGAAGCTTCAAGAAAACTTTGATAAGCAGCATGTTGGAAAAGTTCCATTTTATGATAAGGTCGACAATAATAATATAGAGGCTCTAGAGCACCTTATAGTATGTTTAGTAGGAGAAGTGGGTGAGTTTTCAAATATTGTTAAAAAAATTGGTAGAGGAGATTTTTCGTTTGATGAGAAATCGAATGAATTAAGTGAAGAACTCGCCGATATATTTATATATATAATAAAAATTTCTAATCAATGTAACATAGACATAGAAAAGTCATTTATTTCAAAAATAAATAAAAATAAAAAAAGATTTTCGAGGTATGAATCTAATGAAGACATTTAGTTCACAAAATTTTTCTTTAATGTATTATGAAATGTTAGAGTACGGTTATTTAAACGAAAATCCTTTCACCGAATCAAGGGTAGGAAGTGTGAAAGATCTTGGGCCAGTTTATTTTGAAATATTTGGGGATGAATTTAGACTACCGTATCTTAATAAACGAGCTATTAATCCCTTTTTTGCTATGGCTGAGTTTTCTTGGGTGTTTGCCGGGTCGAACGAACTTCAACCACTTCAATCCTTCATAAGTAATTATGGTTTGTACTCTGATGATGGTAAAACTTTAAATGGTGCTTATGGACATAGGCTACGTTACAAGTTCAATATCGACCAAATAGAAAAAGCTGTTGAAAGTTTAAAAGTAAATAAAGAAACAAGAAGAATTGTGCTTTCAATGTGGTCTGTAGAAGATTTGTTTACTGATTCAAAGGATTTACCTTGCAATGTTTCGATTATGCTGAAAATCAGAAACGGCAAGCTAGACATCACTATTATAAATAGATCAAATGATTTATTTATGGGAGTGCCTTATAATATTTTTGTTTTTTATCTTTTACAAGTAAAATTAGCAAAAGAAATTGGCTGTAAAGTAGGCATACAACGTCATTTTACAGATTCTTTACACATTTACGAAAAAGATATGATAAAGACAAAAGATGTACTCACTTTCAATGACGTAAAAAAAATAAAAAAACTCTCAGAGTTGATACCTTCATTTAATTCTGGAATTTACGCAAATGAAAATCATGAAATAATTACTGAACAAAAACTTGATACTTTTATTGATGAAGATATAAATTGTTTTTTTCAATCGTATGAAGTCTATAAAGCAACAAAAGATGCTAACAAAGCTATCAAATTACTACCAAAAAATTTATTAGGATATACAGCTTATCTATGGTACATAGATAAAAAGAGCTACTTAGCATCGAATGATTTTTTTACCAGAGTCAGTAACTCTATGGGGGCGCAATTATGAATAATAAATTCGATAACATTTATTCATTAAAATATGAGTCAGAAGATATAATTATAGATACAGTATGTGAACTATCTAAAAGAAACATACACTTGTACGATGAATTACATACTGCACTCGCTGTGAAATCTGATTTTCAATCATTACAACAATCTGATACACACGGAAGAGAGTTTTTATTAGAAGCTATATTTTTATCTTTTATAGTGGCAAGCATTTCTTCATCGATGGCCTCCGATAATAAAAAAGAGTTCATGAAGAAAATGCGTAGGGTTGCTGAAAGGTTGGGATTAAATATCAATGACGTAATCAGGATTACGCACTTTGAACAAGAAATAATAAAGATTATTAAGCGTCAATAAAATAATAGACCACATTACATTTTGATATCATCCACAATAGGAAGGCAGATGGAATAATAAATCTGTTTATTCTATGAAGTGACCCCTAAAAGTTAGACACGGTTATTTCATCTAGGCTACGTGAACGAACTGGGTCCGATATTATACCGGACTCAGTTTTAATTTTGCCTTGATTCGTCGTGTGTTGCAATAATCTTTGTAGTTACCGAGCTCGATTTTGAAGTGATCGATACTCTCAAAGCGCTTAAGATAAAGGAATTCGGATTTCATGATTCCGAAGAAATTCTCCATCACTGCGTTGTCACGACAGTCCCCCTCGCGGGACATGCTCTCACGACACCTTTCTCTGTGAGGGTATGTCGGAATTGCCACATTTGGTAATGCCATCCCTGATTGGAATCGATCAGGAGCTGATGCTCCTCAGGCAGTTTGGACAAAGCGTTCTCCAACATCTCTGAGACCAGTGAATACGTCAGTCTTGAGCCGATGGTATAGGTGATGATTTCTCCGTTGAACAGGTCTAGTAAAGGGGATAAGTAGAGCTTCTCCCCAAACAGTTTGAACTCCGAGATATCGGTCACCCATTTCTCGTTCAGGGCATCCGCCTTAAAGTCTCGGTCCAGGATGTTGGCTGCGACCTTCCCCACGGTCCCCCGATATGATTTGTACTTCTTCAGGCGCGCGAGACATTTCAATCCTAGTACTTTCATGAGGCGTTGAACCCTCTTATGGTTCACTTTCTGTCCCCGATTCTGGAGTTCGTCACGAATACGACGATAACCGTATCGCCCTTCATGTTCATCATAAATCGCTTGGATATCTGCCTTCAGACCCGTGTCCGGGTCTGGTCTCCCGATTTTCTTCACCAGCACGTAATAGGTGCTACGTTTGATCCCCGCGTATTCAACGAGCGCCTTCACCGGATACTTTTGCCTTAATTCATAGATGACCTTTACTTTGTCTTCTTTGGTGACGTTCCCTTGGATCGAACTAAGGCGTTCAACTTTTTTAGATACTCATTCTCCATTCGCAGACAGTCGATTTCCGCCTGGAGCACTTCTGAAGACCCTTCTTCCGCTCCTCAGCTGCCTCTCCCATTTCCGGACTAATGAGGGGGAGGAGATTTTGAAGATCGCAGCCGCTTCGTTTATCGACATGCCATTCTCTTTCATGTATTGAAGTACGTCCAGTTTAAACTGTGCAGGGTAAGTTGTATAGGGTTTGGAAAAGGCCATCGGCCCATGATGGTCGAACTGCTTGACCCAGTTACGCACCAAGGTCGGGTCTACCCCTAGGGTTTCGCAATGCAGTTCATCTATTGGTAAGTATTTTTTATGACAAGAAGTCGGCATTCGATTTAGTAAAGACTGAGTACGCTAAGTATGATGGAAGAAGGGAAATATACGTTGAAGGAAGCTTTAGAGGCTCATTACATTTCTTAGTATACCTTAATAGGTGTGACAAATAAAAATTGATAGAGGTGGAAGTGATGCATTGAATGAATCGAGGACATGGAGGCTCTGTACCAATGAACAGAAAATCGTGGTCGTGCGTGATCAAACTGTCTCACTAGACTGGAGACTCTCTCCAAGCCATCATATCAGTGGTTGGCTGGCTGGTTCTTCACAGATGGATACTGGTCATAGTGAGCTAATAGATTCGAGAAAAGGAATAAATCGAGCTATGGCTAAATGAAAGAATGACTACATTCGAGGAATATATTGAAATCGTCAGTTATTTCCTGGACAATGAACGGAACTATCAACAAACGGCCGAAACAAGAAGAGGAATTGGCCGACGAGTAGGGCTCGATCATCGCTTATCGCATAGGGAAATCTAATAACAACGAGCTAGTCTTCCGAACGATAATCCCAGCGATTGTGGTGCTCCGTACAGAAGCGAGTTCGATAGATCCATAGCGACTGAGGATATCAATGTACGTCTAGAGGGTTCAAAAGAAGCGACGAGTTGATTAGTCGCTCCTTCTTTGTTTAATCGGTCTGTTTCCGGTTATACATCACGACGCTACCGACGAATGCAGCAAGCGCCCAAGCAGTTAGCAACCCTAGCTCTAGTCCGACGGTACCGAAGTTCGCACCGTCTTCCACTTGATGAGCCACATCAATCAAAAGCACGTTCGGCAAATACTCAAGCACTCCGATGATGGCGAAACGATCTTGTAGTGGCAACAACATCGGTGAGAACGAGAAGAAAAAGAACGGCAACATGACAATCAATGAAGCTTCCATGACCGTCTTCGACATCAAGCCGAACATCGTTCCGATCCCGATATAAAAGAATGTCGAGACGATGAGCGCGAGTGCGATCACAGCCAGATTTTGTGGAGCATAATCCATCAAAAATGACGAGGCTACGATGAGGATCATCGTCGTCACGAATGTGAGAGCGCTCTTTCCGAGCAAGATGTCGAGCGTGCTCGCTGGGGACAACATGAGCCCGCGAAGCGTGTTCTTCTCTTTCTCTTCGGCAATCAATGCACACTGCACAAAGATCGCGACGAGGCTGAAGGTGATGTTGATGACGAAGTACGTGATATCGACGCCAACGTCACCGATTCGCGAATAAAAGACAGCGAAGAAGAGCGGCATGACCAAGGTCGACGAGACGAATAAGTTTCGTGACAAATCCTTGTAGTCTTTTTGGAAAATGGCGAGTGCGCGTTTCAATGAAAAAGTCATGATAATTTCCTCCCTGTCACTTCGATAAAGATGTCGCCGAGTGTCGGCTCATTGGAATGGATCGATGCGATATTTTTAGCACGCATCTGTTTATGGAGCCAGTCTGCGCCTTCGTCGGTTTGTGTCACTTCATGCGTCTGACCGTTGTTCAATTCGACTCGCATCGAACCGGTCGCATATTTCCTGCGCAATACGTTCGGGGCATCGAGCAGTTGAATCGACCCTTGATGTAAGAAAGCGACACGATCACACAGCTCTTCGGCTTCTTGCATATCGTGTGTCGTCAGAAAGATGGTCGTTCCGTTTGCCTTCAACCGTTCAATCCCTTTATAGATATGTCGAGAGTTGACCGGGTCGAGAGCCGATGTCGGTTCATCTAGAAACAGTAACTCTGGCTCATGAAGAAGGGCGCGTGCGAGCGTCACCCGTTGCAACATCCCTCTAGAGAGTTTGTCGATGCGCTTCTTCCGTTCCCCGCTGAGGTTGACCATGTTCAATACCTCATCGATCCGGGTCTTCGGTTCATCATAGAGGTCACAATATAAGCTCAAGTTCTCTTCTATAGAAAGTCGTGTATACAGACCGCTATTGTCCGTCAATACGCCTATGCGTTTACGGTACTGTTCTTGTTTCAAGTCAGCGACCGGCACACCGAAGACGGTAGCATCACCGGCTGTCTGTGCGAGTTGTGACGTCAAGATTTTTATCGTTGTCGTCTTTCCAGAACCACTCGGTCCCAAGAAGCCGAACACTTCTCCTTTTCCAACTGTAAACGTCACATCATGTAACGCTTCCTCGTTCCCAAACAATTTCTTTAACCCGTTCACTTGAATGATTGGTTCCATTCCCGTTCCTCCTTGTCGATGTCGTCTTGCTTGCCTCTATCGTATAAGGAATAGGGGAAGGCCGCACTAAAATGGCGATAAATGGTGCTTATCAGGAGTTGAATGAAGCGAATAGAACTGTGAATGGAGACTATTTGAGCCCCATCATCGTCTTCAATTCTGCCATTTTTGTCTTGGATAACGGAATCGTTGTCTTCTCTGAATCATCCAAGACGAGACTGAAGCTATTTTTCGTATAGGTGATGACCTCACGGACACGTTGTAAGTTTACGAGATATGACCGATGGCAGCGGAAGAAACCGTACGGAGTCAAACGCGTCTCGAGCTCGTTCATCGTGAAGACGCTCGGGAACTGATCCGATTGACTATGTAAAATCGACTGTCCGTCCTGACTTTCGATGAAGTCGATTTCAGGCGGATCGAGTAAAATGATTTTTTCATTCACTTTCGTCGGGATTTTCTCGAAACGGACATGGATGACCTCAGATGAGATGTCTGTTTCATCCCCTTCTTCCGGTTCCACATCTAACAGGCGCAAGTGACGATGATCGATCCGATAAACGGTCGATGTCATGAAGAGCGCACTCTCTATGTTGCTCGTCAACACGAGGACGGCTTTTTGTCTCGACGTTAATGTCTGTAACGTATCGCGTAAAAGGTGGCGTGTCTCTTGGTCCACGTCTTGGTCGGGTTCTTCAAACACATACAGGTCACGGTCCTGGAGAAGCAGCGCGGCGTACTGTGTGCGTCTGACAAGGGAACGATTGAGACGGTGGAGGCGTTGCTTGCGGTAAGTCGTGAGTTGGAGCTGCTGCATCACCGAGTCGACCGAGTCAGTTGAATCATATAGGCGCTTGGTGAAGCGTAAATACTCCTCGATGGTGAGTCGGTCGTATAAACCGTCCCTTATGGAGAAGAGGGACAGTGTTGAAGCGTGGTCGATGTTACCGGTATAAGTCGTGATCTCCTGACTGATGAGACCGAATATGATTTCCCGAGAAATCACTCCACAATGAATGGCAGCCAACTCACCTGGTTGGATCGTAAATGAAATGTTTTCGAGAATAAGTGTGTCTTGTTGGCGAACCGAGACGTTTTGAAAAGTAAGCACCGAATCCCTCCCTTTTTAGTGGAATTATACCATTATCTGATTTAGAACTCGGAAAGTCATGCGTAATCATTTAAAAAGGTATTGTATGATAAAATGGATATAATTTGAAATCAGAAGAGAGTAGGTCTGTTGTATGGTTAAAGTCATTCCATTCACATTCGAAGAAAGTAGTTTACATAGCATCGATGATACAGAAACATATGTGAACTATCCGGTGATTTACATTTTGAACGGAGAGAAAGAAGCATACATTGGTGAAACGGTTCATTTTAAAAAGCGAATGAAGCAACATCTAAAGCTTAAACAAACGGAACGGAAACAGCTGAGTCAAATTCATCTCGTCAATCATGACAAGTTCAACCGTTCAGCAACATTCCATCTCGAAACAAAGCTCATCAATTATTTTTTAGGAGATGAGAAGTATACACTTCAGAATAAAAGTAAAACTGCGAACGACTTCACGCACAATTACTATAATAAAAATTATTACGACAACGAATTGTTTCCCGAACTTTGGAATGAATTACATCGTAAGGGACTTGTTCAAAATGAACTTCACGCCATTGAAAATAAAGATATCTTCAAGCTGTCTCCGTTTAAAGAGTTATCTGTCGAACAGTTAGATTTAAAAGAGAAGGTACTCGACTTTTGTGAAACGCAAATGTCGAAAGCGGATCCGAATGCAACATACGGAGATTTATATGTGATTGAAGGGGAAGCAGGTGTAGGGAAGAGTGTTGTCTTGAGCTCAATCTTTAATACAATCCAAGCTCGAACAAAAGACACTAATTCAACACTTCATCAGACTAAAAATTATTTGGTTGTGAATCATGAAGAGATGTTGAAGACCTATAAAGGAATCGCGAAGCAAGTGAAACATCTTAAAGCAGGGGACTTCACAAAACCGACGCCGTTATTGAATAAACTGAAAGATCATAAAGCCGACATTATCTTTGTGGACGAAGCCCACTTGTTGCTGACGAAATCAGATCCCTATAACAATTTCCGGCAAAACAATCATCTCGAAGAGTTGCTGAAGAAAGCCAAAATTGTCATCGCTATTTTTGATCAACATCAAGTATTGAAACTGAAGAGTCACTGGAATTCACTCAAGTTGGATGATTATAAAAAGAAAGCAAGGACAGTAGAGACTTACAAACTAACCAGTCAATTCCGAATGCAAGCAGATGAAGATATGATGAACTGGGTCAACGCATTTAAAGAAAAACGAATCAATCCATTACCGAAATCGAAGCAATATGATTTACGAATATTTGAAACATTAGAAGAGATGCACCGTACCATCATCGAGCAAGATCGAAGATACGGATTGAGCCGTGTTGTTTCGACTTTTGACTTTTTACACAAAAAGGACGGAGACACCTATTATGTGTATGAGTCGAACGGAGATTATAAAATGCCATGGAATACAACCGGTGGAAAAACGACGTGGGCTGAAAAAGCAGAAACCATCGCCGAAGCCGGCTCTATCTATACGATTCAAGGATTTGATTTGAACTATGTTGGTGTCGTTTTAGGCCCATCCGTATCTTATGATGAGGAGCAGGAGTGTCTAATGATTGATCCGAATTTATATAAAGATACGGGAGCCTATGCTGGAATCGAAGGTATTGAGAATGTTGATTTGGCAAAAGAACAGATTGTCTTGAACTCGATTAACATATTGATGAAGCGTGGCGTCAAAGGCCTCTATCTATATGCATCTGATGAATCGCTACGACGAAAATTATTGAAGTTACAAAGAGAGAGGGTATAAATATGAACGAAGTACAACGATTAATGGATGAGGTCATTAAATTCCGAGATGAGCGCGACTGGGCGTTCCATCATAACCCGAAAGACTTGGCGTTATCGTTATCACTTGAGGCAAGTGAGCTCCTTGAGGTATTCCAATGGGTGTCGAGTGAAGAAGCGCTTGAGACGAAGAAGACGGAGATGGAAGAGGAATTGGCAGATGTGTTGATTTACGCGTTGACGTTCGCTCACGCTGCCGGAATCGATGTTTCGAAAGCAATTGAAGACAAGCTTGTGAAAAACGCAGTGAAATATCCGAGTCCGCAAAAATGACCGAGGAGTTCTATATGAACATTCCATCCGATCGATTTATGATTCCTTGTCATTTAATGGGGCCTCATTTTTCTCCTTGCGCTGCATCAGAGAAAACAGGTATTCAATTTTATAAGCAAACGGAAGTTGGAGAAATTGAGCATATCGGAAAACGTAAAGAAATCGCTAAGGTAGGTCATGCGTCGTTTGAACCACCACTTGAATTTCAGAAAATGGAAAATCCGTATATCGGACTTTTTTGGATGATTGACACTCTGGCAGAACATATTGATACCCTTCGCTCTTGTGGAGCCGATGATATCTGGATTGATTTGGGTGTGGTCTCTCACTTAGATGTGAAGTTAGAATTTGAACCAGATTTCTTGATGAAGCTTGTGAACTTAAAGATTCCATTTTTGATTAGTGGATATATAGAAACTGCTGATGAATAATAGCAATACGAAAAATATGAGTGACATCTGTATACTTTAAAGCCAGGTTATGAATAAAAAGAAGTACAATCCATCAGGACTGTACTTCTTTTTGTAACACATCTTTCATGACCTCAATTGTCGTCTGAATCGATGCAAATTCTTCATTTAGACTAGCGAGCGACACATCATGGATGACCTCTGCAGGGATCCATGTCCCGCTGATCGATTGTCGGTCGAACGTTGCCGTCGCATCGGAGACAACAATCGGATTGAATCCCAAGTTTCCTGCCATCCGTGCGGTCGTCTCGACACAATGGTTCGTGATTAATCCGGTGATGACAATCTGTGTCGCACCAAGTGATTCGAGTCGTTCCTATAAGTCTGTTCCGATGAAGGCGCTATTCACCTGTTTCGTTAAGATGACATCTTGTTCACGAGGTTGAATGAAGTCTTGGAACAAATGACCATCTTTTTTGAAATAGAAGAGTGAGGTCGGAACGTTCGTGACATGTTGGACATAGATGATTGGTTGATCATGATGTTCCCACGCTTCAATCAACCGTGCGATATTCTCTTCGCATTTTGGATTGTTGCGGTTTCCCCAGCTTGGATCATGAAAGGCTTGTTGGACATCGATGATGAGTAATGGAACGACTGTCGTTTGCATGTTGATTCCCCCTTGAATTGGATACTTCAAGTGTATGCAACGGAGGAATATAGATACATAGAGGTTTTACGGAAGTTTCAGCGAATGACTTTAGAAAGAACGGATTATGTATCGTTTCACTTTAATTTTGAAAGGTGAATGCCAAATGGATGAAATAGATCGCCATATTCTTGAATTGATGCAACAACAAGCCCGGATCTCGATGACCGAATTAGGACGACAAATTGGATTGTCTACGCCTGCTGCGACAGAACGGGTGAAGCGACTCGAAGAACGTGGAGTCATCACAGGCTATCGGGCTGTCATCAATCCTGAAAAGATGGACAAACACGTGACCGCCTTTATTCTTTATGACACCCATCGTTGTGAGGCGTTCCGTGAATTTTGTCGTCAACAGCCGTCCGTGATCGAATGTCATCGCTTAGCCGGGCAGTACAGTTACCTCGTCAAAGTGGTAACGGAAAACGTGCGCACATTAGAGACGTTCATCGACGAATCGATGGAGTACGGTCGTCCCTCATCTTTGATAAATCTATCTTCACCAGTATCATTCAGACCCGTTTTATGAAAGCGATGGAGTGACTTTTAACAGTGAGAGTGATTGCGAGCTAGTAAAAGAGAATAGATGAAATTTTTTCAGTACAAATTGATTTTTAATCAAATGAAAAGGAGGGGGACACGATGTCGCACGATGAGCGTTTACGAGAAATAACTAAGGCTCGCCTACTTACGAACCGTATTAATGTCATGTTATCGCTCATTCTTTTGTTAGGGGGATGGATGATGTGGTGGTTTGAAGAGTTCTCTCTCATTCAAGTTCTCTTGGGAATCCTTTTACTCATTCCACCTCTTTTGATGGTTCATATGTGGAGACGTACCCGAATGTTGCTTCGTTTCAATGAAGCGATGGAATATCAACGTATAGTTTGGTCGGAGTTCATTCTTGCGCTGGTTGTCGTCTGCATATTGATCGGAATTGCAACTACGATCATCCTAACCGAATCATTTAGCTTATCGACTGTTCCACTCCTGGTCATGTTCGTCACGGCCCTGATGTCTAGACACGTTGATCAGCGGATGAAGCAAATCGACCCTGAACATGTGACGTACGCAAATCTCGCTCGATATCAGACGAAACGCAGCTAACCTGAGTCAGCTACGTTTTGTGTTCGAATCTAATTGTTGTTCGATGTGGTCGAGACGTTCGATTAATACTTGTATCTGCTTCGAACGTTCACGTTCCATGAAGAGTTGCTCGTCTGCTCGTTTCTCAGAACGTGCCACGACATTACGAATCCACAAAATACCGATGATTAGTACAGCGATTGGAAAAATCGTGAAAATGAGTCCGAATAAAAAGACCATGATGAAGTTCATATACACATACCTCCTTTTCTGCGTCTTCATTATACTTCCAAATATAACCTGTTTGAAAGGGGGAACCGTGGCATTTCAAATCCGACATGCATAAACTAAAAAAAGGAGTTCGATACATCATGACGTTTACTACATTTCAACGAGTCGGTACGTATCTATGAAACGGCCGACCCGACTTGGTACGGACGATGTGGGTTATGTCATCAACCAGACGTCCATCCGTCATGTGCAGCCTGAGTTTGAAAGTGTCCTTTTCAAAGCAATCGAATTGGTGAAAGAAGCATTCGATGAACAGCTACACAGCATATATCTTTATGGAAGCATCGGTCGCGGGACAGCTGTTGCTGGGCAATCGGATCTAGATTTGACGGTGCTCGTGCATGAGGATGTCGATGCGACAGAATTGGTGGAGCAGACGGAGCGATTGCTAACGCAACATCCGGAAGTCATTAAAATCGATTATGACATCGGGCGTCTAGATGTGGCGCTGGATCCGGCGAATCGTTTTGAATGGGGCTTTTGGCTAAGACATCTTTGTACATGTGTGGACGGGAAAGATGTCTCGATTCAATTCCCGCGCATGAAGCCGGATGTTCGTGTGAGTGAGGCGTTGAACCAGGACTTGATTTCTTCAATTAAAGCAGCCAAGTCGAAATTGCTTCGTGGACAGATGTCTCATCTGGAGAAACGCTCCATCGTGAAGCGCGTCATCCGAGGTTGGTATTTAACGATCAACGTGAAGGACGAGAGTTTTGCATCGACTGTAGAAGCATGCTTGGCGATTCTAAAACTCTATTTTTCGGAAGATCCGCGAGTAGAGCAAGGAGAAGCACTGTTGAGACAAGATGACATCACAAATCAACAGCTTCTAGACTATTTGAATGAAATCGATTGGATTTAATGATGTAGCTCCTCGATTGGGATATATCCGTTCGGTCGTCTTCGCTTCACGTCTGTGTCAAAGAAGAAATAAGGGACATATAAAACGCTTGATACGTACATAATGATGACAAATTCGATTGCGGTCGAACATTGAATGAGGTCGAATAAAAATAGAGACCATATGGGATATGAAACGAGACACATCGCCACAGTCATCCGACCCTTAGTTTGAATAAAACGGTACAAAATGCGCATCAATACGATATAAGGGAAGAATAGATAATAGAATATATTTTTCAATTGATGTCGTCCTTT
Organism: Exiguobacterium sp. HVEsp1; assembly: GCF_002009685.1. GTDB lineage: Bacteria > Bacillota > Bacilli > Exiguobacteriales > Exiguobacteriaceae > Exiguobacterium > Exiguobacterium profundum. The sequence goes on from NZ_KV917367.1 coordinate 441,792, forward strand.
CTTGCATATATAAAACCATCTAACTCAGTATAATCGAGGAGAGACGGACGACAAAGGAGAATTTACAATGAAATCAATCGCCATCATTGGAGCTGGTGTCAGCGGGCTTTATGCTGCGACCCAACTTCATCAAAAAGGATATGACGTCACCATCTTTGAGGCACGTGATCGTATTGGTGGTCGTATCTTGACGAAGGACGGTTATGACCTCGGACCGACGTGGTATTGGCCGGATACGGAGAAGACCATCTCTGAACTCGTGGATACACTTGGACTCGAGTCATTCGTTCAACATACGACAGGACACATGGTGCTCGAACGTCAAACGACGACCGCACCGGAACGACATGTGTTACCGGAAGAAAACATCGTCTTATCCAAGCGTTTAGTCGGTGGGATGACGAGTCTGGTGGAAGCTCTGCATGCGAAGTTGCCCGCTGATATCATACATCTTGGACATCGTCTCACGTCCATCGACCGACAGGCAGACCGAGTCCAACTGACGTTTCAAAATGGTTCGGTGCATCACACGGATGACGTGATCCTTGCGATTTCACCCCGTCTCGTTGCGGAAGTGACAATTGAACCGGCATTGTCAGCGCAAACGCGAAAAGCGCTCAAAACGACTCCCACATGGATGGCTTCTCAGGCGAAAGCGCTCATCGTATACGAGACACCGTTCTGGCGAGAAGAAGGTCTGTCTGGCTTTGGGATGAGCTGGGTCGGTCCACTTCAAGAGATTCATGACGCTTCTCTGATAGATGGACCAGGTGCGCTGTTCGGATTTTTCCGTCTGTCACCGGGAGAACGGGAAGCGTTAGGAGAAGGACAAGTAAAGACGCGCGTCATCGAACAACTGGAGAAGCTTTATGGTCCGAAAGCGAATGACTTCTTGCGATTTCATTATATGGACTGGTCGACAGAATCAGAGACAGCGACATCTGACGACTTCCTGCCGCTCACGGCATTCCCGGCTTACGGTCCGATTGAGCTCGGAGACCGTCTCCATTTGATTGGTTCGGAGACGGATGCGCAGTTCGGGGGACATATCGAAGGGGCGTTGCGGTCGGCGAATCGAATCGTACAAGGGTTGGTATAACGAAAAAGACAAATCGTCCGACTAGCGGCGATGTGTCTTTTTTATTTGAATTTCTGAATCATCAACGCGAGCGAGCGGTTGATCATCTTCATCTCGTCATCCTCAAGGACGGAGAACATCTCTTCAGCGAGGCGCTCTTCAATCGCATCGATTTGTTTCGAGTACGCAAGGCCGTTCGGACCGAGCCGGATGAAACTTTCCCGAAGGTTCTCGGGATTCTTTTCCCGCATGACGAAATCGCGTTGCTCGAGCACTTTGAGCACTTGACTGACAGCACTTTTGGAGATGGACATCTTCGTCGCAATCTCTGTCGTCGTCCACGTCTCTTGACGTTTGAAGAGAAGCAACATCTGTTCTTGTTGATAGCTCAGCTCGAACTCGTTCAGTTCCGTGAAATATTTCGTGAACAGCAAGTCGAGCTCATCGATTTGGCGATACATCGTGAGGACTTGTTGCTTTCGTGTTTCATTCAACGTGTCATTCATCCTTTCTTTACGGTGTCCGCCGGAACGTTTCGCTCCGAAGATATAAGAGGACACCACACACTAATCCGATTATACCAAATGCCAATAAGAGCGTTTGAATCGGCATGGACAAGGCAACAAGCACCGATAGGATGGCGAACGCAATCGGTTCAAGGCCTGAGGCGGCGAGCGACATGATGCTCATGACACGGCCGATTTTGTCAGAGTCGCTTTGTTCCTGCATGATGGTGACCGTCGGCAAGTAGACGAGCATGATCATAAACCCGCTCATAGAAGCCGCGACCGCGAGAAGCGGAATCGATTGGACTTGCGTGTAGAGGAAGAAGGCGCCGAGTGTCAGGAACAGGGCGCGGAAGACGAAGCGTCCACGATGAACCGACCGTAACAATAGAATCAGGAAGCTTGCGACGAATGTCCCGACAGCGAGCCCACCTTCGATGATACTCAAATCAAATGCTGTCCCTCCGACTGAACCAACGAGAATCGGGATACTCATGATGAGTGGTCCCATGACGAACAAGTTGACGATGGCAATGGCGAACGTCCCACTACGTAACACAGGTGTTTGCGATACGTAACGAATGCCCTCTTTCAAATCAAGGAGTACATCTTTCGCTGAGAGCGGCGCGACCTTGGGAATGTTGTCTTGAATCAGCCGTGGCATGATCAAAATCGCGGAGAGGAAAATCAATGCAGCCGACGTGCCGAAACTGAGACCAAAACTTCCCCACGTCAGTAGGATCCCTGCAAGGAACGGACCGATGACGAACATCAACTCGAGCGACCCTTGGAAAAGGGAGTTCGCCCGTTGCAACTGTTGACCTGATACGATTGAAGGCATAAGTGATGACAGTGCCGGGTAAGACATGCCATCTAAAAGACCAAATAATACGGAGATGATCAAGAGGGCTGTCACCGAATACGCATCAGCAAAATGGAGCGAGACGACAATTAACATCAACACGCCTTGTCCGATATTCGTTAAGCATAACAAGCGACTCTTTTGGAATCGATCAGCGAACACACCGCCGAATACCATCATGACGACACGCGGCAACGAGACCGCCGTCAAGATAATCCCGAGGAGTGCCGGTTGCTTCAACACGTCGATCGTCAACCATGAGACGCTCAAGAAGAAAATCGAAAACCCGAGCGTGAGCGTCATTCCGGATAACCAAGTGAATACGAACCGAGTATTCTTCAATAAATTCATATTAATAACCTCTTACTTCCATTCTTCAACATATAGTTAAGTTAACTAAACTATACGGCGAGAAATTCATTTCGTCAAGAAGCATGACTTTGGTACGAAAATGTAAAATAACGGAACTTTTCTCGTGTTCATCCCGTATAGTGGAAGAAGAGGTGAATCAAGATGAACAAACAAGAACGGATTAATACGATTTATCGTTATCAACAGCGTTGGCTCTTTTGGAGAATGGGACTGGCAGGTCTGACTGGGATGTTCGTCTTTCTTGCACTGCAATCTGACGGTGCGTCAAAGTATATCGTTCCATTAGGGGTCACATTAGCAGGCATGTTGTTCGCCATCGGACGAGAACGTCGCTTCGTCAGAAAGTTGACCAGTGTGGAACAAGCCAAGCGCATCATCGATTGGCAATATGTATCGGAAATGGGACTCCTCGTCTTGTTGGCGATTCTCTTCCCATTAATCGTCCTAATCAATTGGCCGGCATGGTCGCTTTTCATTGTCTTCTTAGGCGGGGTCATCTTATTGCAAGTCGCACAGAGAATGCTCGACCGACAGATGCCGAAGTATGACGAAGAACAGCCGATGCGCCGCGAAATCAAACTCGACTTCGTGAAAGACTGAGGTGATACCGTGGACAAAGCAGAGCGATTTGAAAGAATTGAACAGTTTGAGAAACGATATACTCGTCTCAACATCATCGTGAGCGTAATCATGCTAGGCGTATCCATCTATTTTCTTTCGACATGGAGTCCGTATAGCATTCTTTTACCCGGTGTCGCACTTCTCTATACGACATGGCTTGAATGGAACAAGATGAAACTGCAGCAATCCTTCAACGAATCGACACGCTATCATCGATTGTTGCGGATTGATTTTACTGTCATGTTGATGGGTTTGATCTGGTTCATGATTTTGATTGGGTTGCATTTCAACGGAATCGATATCTTACCGTGGATGAGTTGGACGCTACTGATCGGCGGACCGTGTCTCATATTGATTCCACTTTGGATTGATCGAAAACAGTCCGCGCTTGATGAGCACCACGTCACATCAGGCGAGTGGACCCGGGCAAACCGGGAACGTTTAAAACATACGTTAGATGATATTTCAAGGAAAGGTCGTAAGCAGTCATGACAAAGAAAGAACGGATTCAAGTAATCGGAGGATATCGGCAGTCACGAGAAACCCTCCACCTTTGGCTCACGGGAGCCCTTATTTTTTGTAACAGCTTTGTGCTCGGTTTTGACACGTGGTGGATATGGGGAATCGGTTCGGTCCTCACGGCTGTCCTACTCATAGGACTGGCGATCAAAGAAGGACGTGTCTTACAGATTTTCACGGTGGGTCGAGGCATCTTGCTGACGAAACGTTTGTATCGCCTCTATTCTTACTGGATTGGAGCGGTCACAGCAGCGGTTCTCTTAAGTCGTCTGCAAATTGCACCTGTCGCATGGGTCATCTTCGGTCTAGGCATCGTCATGTTAGCATGGACGCACTATCAGACCGTCCAGCAATTGCGACAAGCCGACCCGGAGCAACCAACACGAGATGAGGTGACAAAGCATTACCGCTCGTATGAAAGGAGTACATATGCTGACGAAAGAAAAGCGACTTGAACAATTACTGAAGCAGGATGACAGTCATTGGCGTTGGGGGTGGGGCATCGCCATCGCGACGATTGTGATGACGCTCGTGATTGCTACGCAGTCCAAACTCTACGCTCCACTCCTCGTCTTCATCAGTTTCTTTCCGTATCTCTGTTTTGAATGGCGGAAGACAAAACTGCTCCTGACCTTTAACGAGGATGCGCGTTACCAACGTCTGGTGTATACAGACTTTGGCATCCAGTGGCTCTGCTTCGTGTTGACCATCTGCTTGTTGGCTGCCTATTATGCCGACTCGTTGTCTCCCGTCATTGCCATTGCCGGGCTGTTCGGAATCGGTGTGATGTCGATTCTGGCACCTTATGTCATCAATCGACACTTACACTCGCTCGATGCGTATCATGTACGAGGGAAAGAATTGCGTGAAGCGCGCGATCAACGCTTTCATGAGTCCAAAACGAACACCTGAGAAGGGTTCGTTTTTTGTTTGAGGACATCGGTCCTTTTCTTCTTCGGTACGGAGGAGTAAGCTGACAATGTACATAGAACTACTAGAAGAATCGAGGAAGACATTCATGTTAGCCATTTTGATTGGATTGACGATTGGGATTTTATTGCCGATGCAGACGAGTGTCAACTCACGTTTGCGTCAGGTGGTCGGCTCCCCGTTCGTTGCATCGTTTTTATCGTTTACGGTCGGGACGATTTTTTTGTCCCTATTGCTCTTATTGACCGGACAGTCATTCGGATTTGACGGCTCGGTGATTCAGGAAGGTCCGGGTTGGATGTGGATTGGCGGACTGTTAGGGGTCTTGTTCTTAACGGGAAATATCTTGCTGTTCCCAAGACTCGGGAGTGTCCAGACGGTCATCATGCCGATTTTTGGACAGATTTTGATGGGGTTGTTGATTGACCATTTCGGTTGGTTCAATTCTGTCGAACACCCAATTACGGCGCTTCGTTTGTTCGGAGTCGTGCTCGTCTTGTTCGGAGTCATCGGAACGGTCGCTTTATCCGACTGGCTCAACCGCCGAAGAGGCAAACTGGTCGTCTCCATGGAAACGGACACGGGGAATCTGAACCTTTGGCGACTGTTTGGGATTTTCACAGGGATGATGAGTGCCACGCAAACGGCCATTAACGGCTATTTGGGAACAGTGCTCGAATCGGCTCTGAAAGGGGCATTGGTCTCCTTCGTTGTCGGAACGTTGGCGCTCTTACTCATTTTACTCGTCTCACGCCAACCCGTTCCGCTCGGTCAATTGAAAGGTCAACCGTGGTGGATTTGGCTCGGTGGGATCATTGGGGCGCTCTTCATCGGAGGAAACGTCCTCATCGTACCGATTGTCGGGACAGGGATCGCTGTCATCATCGTCATTGTCGGACTGTTATGCGGAAGTTTACTGATTGACCGTTTCGGTTGGTTCGGCGCGAAGAAGAACCCGGTCACTGGTGTGCAACTCGTGAGTCTGGTTGTCATGGTCATTGGGATTGTATTGATTCGTTTATCTTAAGGGGGGAGAACGATGCGAGGAGTATTATTTGCAATCAGCGGAGGCTTCTTTCTAACGTTACAAAGTGTTGCGAATGCTCGAATCAGTTCACAGATTGGGACGTGGCAAGCGGCGACGTTGACACAATTCACTGGATTCGTCGTCGCACTTCTCGTCATGCTGGTGCTTCGGGACCGCACGTATGTCGAGATGCGGCACGTGAAGCCGCTCTATTTATCTGGCGGAGCATTTGCGGCGATTATCTTATTTAGTAATATGACGGCCGTCCACGAGCTCGGGGTCACGATGACAATCTCGTTGTTTCTCATCGCGCAACTGGCGCTCGCGCTCGTCATCGATTGGCGAGGATGGTTCGGAATGGTGCGACGGAAGTTGAACGGGGCTCAGTTGATTGGTGTGTTCATGATGATTGCGGGGGTCATCTTATTAAAATGGTAGGGGGAAACGTGCATGGTTGACGCGTATGTGAAGCAATTTGAATTGACTGTCTTACCAGAAGAAGCGCAGAACGAATTGCAGCTCGTCCGATACGAGCCAGGAGACGTCATCTGTACGCAAGGTGATGAAGCAGGGCATCTCCGCTTCTTAGTAAAGGGGAAGATTCGCGTTTCCCATACTTCCGCTACCGGGAAGCGCCTCGTCCTTTCCTTCAAATATCCTCTCGATTTGATTGGGGACATCGAATATATTCAACGGACCCCGTTTTTGAATACGGTCGAGGCGGTCACGTCAGTCGAGATGCTTGTCATTCGCTTCGAGGATTTGGTTCGACATTCCTACCATGATGTTGCGTGGTTACACTATTTATTAGAAGAGATCACAAGAAAATTTGAACGAAAATCTCAATCACTCAGCTTCAACTTGTTTTACCCTGTCGAAGTGCGCTTGGCGAGTTATCTGTTATCGATGACGCCGAATGACCAAACACTCGGCTCGACTGTCGACCAATTGACGGATATCGCTGATTTGATTGGGACGAGTTATCGTCATGTGAATCGGACGCTCCGGCGTTTCGTTGAGGCAGGATTGATTGAACGAAATCGGCGGGTAATCACGCTCGTCGATCGGGAAGGCTTGTTAGAGATTGTCGGGGAGAGCATTTATGAATAGGAGGGGAGACATATGGCGATTGGCATGATGCTTGCTGTCATCGGCGGGATGCTCGTCTGTGTGCAAAACACGTTTAACGCCAACGTCAAGAAGCGTGTCGGGGCATGGGCGACGACGACACTCGTCCTTGGACTCGGATTTTTGGCATCGCTACTCATCGGTCTGTTTCAGGAAGGTGACGCCTTGTTCCGAGTAGATGAGATGGAGACATGGTACTGGTTCAGTGGAATCCTCGGCGTCGGGGTCGTCGTGAGTGTGACACAAGGGGTCGAGCGGCTCGGACCGAGTTACGCCCTCTCGATTGTCATGGTGTCTCAAATCTTGTTCGCGCTCCTCTGGGATACGTTAGGATGGTTCGGCTTGACGGCCGTCCCGTTCACATGGAAAACGGTCGTCGGGATTGTGTTAATCGTTGGTGGTGTGCTCGTATTTCAGTTGAGTGGAAAGGGTAAACCAACTCGCGCGTCGATGAATCGAGCGAGTTAAATGTTAAAAAGAAGTTCCACGTTTTGAACAAGTTTGTCCATGTTGCTGTCGATTTATGTGAGTATGACAGATCGGGCACATCACCGTTGACTTCTATTCTATTGATTGACCAGATGTAACCAAAAATTTTGACTCATTAGGAAAAAAAGGATGAAAAGAACAATTTGACCGAATCTTTTTTTGAAAAGACATGTATAATTTAGAAGAACAGGATAGAAGGGGGTAATGATATGCAACAAGTGATGGACATGGGATGGACAATTCTAAACTTAGGGTTGTTGACGATGATTGGAATCTTTTTATTCCGACTCCTTCGCCGGCATTCAAATTAATCAGCATCTGACAATCGTCAGATGCTTTTTCCTTTTTAATGGGAAAACCTCGAAAGTTTGCTTATAGATTGTTAAGATATAGATATTGGTAAATTGGATGTTTTTTACTTTTGGAGGGGTGCTAGATGTTACGTGAAGAACGAATGGAATACTTGTACGACAAAGCATGGACTAAAAAAGGTCTGCTACTAGTGATCATCATAGGGGTAGTGACAGCGCTTTGGTTAATGTTCAATGATTCAAGAATGAGCCTGTCCCTGTTCATCTTTTGTGCGGCGATGCTGATGCCGCTTCTGGTGGCAACATGGCATAAAATCCAGTTGTTTTTACAGTTCAATGACTCATCCACGTACCAGCGCTTCATCTATTTAAAAGGCATGATTCAGTTTATCCTCTTGATTGGTGTCATATTGACGATGGCGCTCTATGCACTGAAGTACATATCGCTTGATACGTTAAGCCTTGGCTGTGCGATGCTGATTGCGGGTTGCCTCATTCTCGAGTCATGGGTCGACTGGAAGATTTTAAAGATTGATGACGAGCATGTGGTCGAGAGTTTACTGGGACTCGTGAATCGAAAACAAAAAGGAGTGTAGGGTTGAGTGATTGTCTGGAGAGATGAAATTGACCATACGAATACATTGCCGGATCTGACAGAAGAAATCCTGAGAGATGTCGAGTCACGTCTCGGCGTGAAGTTACCGGAAAGTTATATCGAATTGATTCGAACACAGAATGGGGGATTTATCGAGCAGCGTGAGCTACCTGTGATCCTAAACGGACTAGACGATACGATTGTGATTGACTTCATCATGGGCATGAGTTTACAAGAAGGACTAGTTGAATCAAAAAACCTTTTGAAAGAGTGGGGCGTTGAGGATGAACGTCTGATTGCATTCACGGGCGATGGACACTATTTCCTCATGTTCGATTATCGCGATGGGGTGACTCCTAAGATTGCGTTATTAGATACGACGGTTGAAAAAATCGATGTGCTATTTGATTCGTTTGATCAATTCAATGAAGCGTTAAGTGTCAGCGAGACCGATTCATTTGTGGGATTAAGTGAAGGGGAGACGCTGTTAGATTATGCACAAAATCTACTATACAGTGAAGTGACGAGTGAAAAAACATTTGGTGCGAACATTTGGTTAAATTCACTAGACGTTCTCGATGTTAAAGAGTTGGTCGTGGAGCTTCTCACATGGATGGATGACGATACATTGCGCGAGACAGCAATTTCTACGATTCAAAACACCATCATTTCACGTCGTTTGCGCCAGAAAGAGTTGATTGAGGCATTTTTCAGTTCGTTATTGAAACGTGATGATGCATACAGTAAGCAGTGCTATGAAGAGACGACATACATCCTAGAGAATGGGATTGATCCGGATTGAAACTTAATCTTGGAACGATTCGTAAATATGATTAACGAAAACACATGAGGGGGATTCGATGGTAGACCATGAAGTCAGACTAGAACAGATGTTGAAAGATGATGAAAAACGAAAGAAGCAATTGACCCTTCCGTTGATTGGGGCCATCGTCTTGACCTTCTTCTATATATGGACGACGAACGTCTTCTTGTTGTATACTATGATTTTTTTCGGACAATTTCCTGCCTTATATAAATCATGGCACCGCAAGAAGTTATTACTGTCATTTAACGAAGACAAACGGTATCAACAACTCGTGCGATCTGAATTTTTATTGGGTCTTACCTCGCCATTACTTGTTCTCATACTGATTACCAGTGCGGAGCTTGAGTGGATTTCATTGTTCACTTTCGTTATCATTGCATTTATTGGAATCATAGTTCTGTTGATTCTCAGTTTTCCAATCGACCGCAAGCTAAAAGAAATCGATCCGTTACACGTGACGGGTGTTGAACTCGGTCATGTCCAGCTGCAACGGAAAAAACGAAAAAGTGAAGCGTGATGAATAAACAAGAACGCCTCCCCAAAATGGTGAAACAGGATCTCGATTCGCGAGGGGTCAGCGCGATATTTGGCATCATCGGTCTGTTTCTCCTTCTCGTTGTTTCGGTCATAAGAGGTATCACGGTGACGACGGTTGCCTTCTCTTTCCTCGTGACCCAACTGCCGATGCTCTATCAAGCATGGCGACGGATGGAGTTGTTACGTACATTTAACGAAGACGAGGAATACCAACGTCTCGTTCGTCGAGAATTTCAAATCATCGTCGCCATGTTTGGATCACTTGGTGTATTTACTTTCCTCACGTGGTTCGTATTGGATTCGATGCAGGAACTACTCGGTGTCGCATTGATTGGCATCATTCCGCTCCTCATCTTGTACGTGTCGATGGACCGGAAACTACGTGAAGCGGACCCGGAGCACGTGACGAATCGGGAATTACGACGCGCACATCGTGAACAATAAAACTCAGCCCTGACACACGTCAGGGCTGAGTTTTATTATGAGAACATGGAAATGAGAAAGCCGCAGACGACCATGCCGATTGTATAGAATGTGAACCGGTATCGTTCCCAAAACGATTCATTCATCGTGTCACCGCTACATCGTCAAGCGGCGTGTCAACCATCCGAACGAACGCTTCGTCCGGGTCGGTCGTTCCAGACTCGTCGAGCCAGTCTTGAAAGTCCCCTTCATACAAAACGCGTCCACCATGCAGGAAGATGACATGGGCATCAAGTTGAACCAAGTCATGTAACTGATGTGTGGAGATGAGACATGTCTTGCCCTCATCGACGAGTCGTTGCAGGCGGCGCATGATTTGAATGCGGGACGCCGGGTCGACCCCGCTCGTCGGCTCATCAAATAAATAGAGAGAACGTTTGATTGAAGATAAGAGCGTCACGAAGAGCCATTTCTTCTCCCCGACCGACATCTTCCCGAGCTTCATCGTCCATAGATGTTCGAACAGTTCTTGTTCGTGAGAAGTTGAAAGGTTATTTACGTAAGACTCGAGTTTCTTGAAGTCGGGACGTTGCGACAGACGTCCGATGAAATAGGCGAAGTCTTTCCCCGTCAACTCATGATGGTTGTACATGAGTTGCGTCAAATAGAGCATGTCCGTCGTCGGAACGAGTTCGAGTGATGTCTTGTCGACCGGAAGTGCCCCGGTCATACAATCAAACAGGGTCGTCTTCCCAGCACCATTTTGTCCAATCAAAACGTTCAGTTTATTCGGTTGCAGGGTGAACGAGACATCATCGAGAACAGGACGTGCCGCTTTCGGATAGCGATAAGTGAGTTGGTTTACGTGCATAAGAACCTCCTAGCGTGTGATGAGTGAGACGAGACTGAAGCGTTTCAACGCAATCGTGCCGATGATGAAATACCCAAGTACAGAGAGGCCTGTCGCCCATACTCCGAACGAGAGCTCGACTTGAGTCGTCAGATGCAGCAACCCGAGCGCGAATTCGTGAAGCGCGTAGAACGGGTTGAGGAAGCTGAACCATTGATCAGGTGACTTGATCGCCAGTAAAAAGAGTGGGAACATCAGTATGTTCGCGAACGTCCCGAGACTCGATACTTTCACTGGAAGTGTCGTGATGGCGACACTGGCAACCGCGAACGGGATACTGCCAATCAATACGAGTAGAGACGTTGCAATCAACTTGAACGAAAAGAACCCGTGTACGAGCGTGACGACCGTTGTGAATAAAGTTAAGCTGATGGAGGCGAATAAGAGTTGCGCCAAGATGACGGCGATGACATATGTCAGTTTGTTGCCTGAGATCATCACGTACGTTTTCATCAGTCCGTATTCACGCATGCGAGCGAGTTCGATGCCGACACCGTTCACATATGTAGCAAGAATGATATACACCCAGAAATAAGAGAGCCCTGGGTAGTATTCCGCTGTCGTTGCTTGGCGAATATCTGAAGATGACTGCGTCAAGGCGATTATGAGTGGGATTAAGAATGTCCAGATGAATGGAATCTTATCCGTGACGACAACTTTGGCATACATAAAGAAATAACTTGTGATTTGATGCATCCTGTTCCTCCGCTTGTCTATTTGATTGTTTGTATCGTATCACAATATACGGGATTTATTTGGAAAAAGTTTCAAAAAATAATCCCTCATATCGAATGAGGGATGAAAGAAAATCATTTCACTTTGTCACGTTTCGCAATCTTGTCGCTCACTTGCTGACCGCTCAACGTCACCATCGGCATGCCACCGCCCGGATTGACGGTTCCCCCGACAAAGTAGAGGTTATGATAGAGTTCGCTCTGCTTCTTATGCTTGAAGCCACCGTTCCGATTCTTGTCGGCGACCGTTCCATAAATGGCACCTCGGTCCGATCCGTACGTCCGCTCGATATCATGAGGCGTCCATACGTCACGCGTCACCGTATGTTCACGCAAACCATCGAGACCCATTCGTTCCAATTTGTCGAGTACACGTTCTTCAAAAGCGGCGTACTCTTCTTCCGTGAACGGCACATTCTGAATATACGGAATGTGTGGCAAGATTTTGATGTTCTCATGTCCTGGTGGCGCTTGGGTCGGGTCGGTCTTGTTGACGTTGACGAGGTAAATCGTCGGGTCGTCCGGAAGTTCATGTTTCTCAAAAATTTTATCCATCTGTTCATGCAAATTTTCGGAGAAGAAGAAGTTATGGTGCGCGAGTTGAGGATAGGCTTTCTTCACCCCGAGATGGAGGACGAATCCGGAGCTCGCCGGTTCATATTTATCGACGAGTTTGTCGACGTACTGTTTGTCGGCGTCGACCATCTTCTGATAGAACGGGATGACTTCCATGTTCGAGACGAAATAATCAGCGGAACGAAGACGTCCGTCTTCGAGCTCGATGGCGGTCACTTTCTCATTCACCGTATGTGCACGAACCACGCCTTCTCCGGTATGTAGCTTCACACCGATCTCTTCGGCGAGCTTCGTCAAGCCTTCCGCGAGCTTATGGGTGCCGCCTTCGACATACCAACAGCCTTGGGCATATTGCATGTAAATCATCATATTGAGGACGGCCGGTGCGTTATACGGAGACGACCCGACATATTTGACGTAATACGACAGCATATCACGAAGATGTGGATTGCTGATGCGCTTCTTGATGGCGCTATACATCGTCGACGTCAAATCGAATCCGAATAGGGTCGGGAAGATGCCCGTTTTCATGACGGCTTCTAATGGGGATTCAAACCCTTCGGCCAAGTATCCCTTCTCGGTCGTCTTATAGATGCGCGCTGCGTAATTCAGCAGTTCACGATATTCCTGCATGTCTTTTCGAGAGAGGGAAGGGTTTGCCCGCTGCATCTGTTCGAGGTCATGGTAAAGGTCGAGGACGGTATCGTCCGGGAAGAACGAGCGCCATTCGAGCTCAAGCCGCTGGATGGATACATAGTCTTCCATCCGTTTCCCACTTCCACGGAACAGTTTGTCGAAGATGTGAGGCATCGTTAAAATCGAGGGCCCGAGGTCGAAGCCGAATCCGTCTTGTTCGAGACGATTCACTTTCCCGCCGATGTGATCGTTCTTTTCGTAGAGTGAGACGTCGTAACCTTTTTGAGCGAGTGAGATGGCCGCTGACAAGCCGCCGAGCCCTCCGCCGATGACGATGACCGACTTTTCCACTGATGGCATATATTCGCCGCCTTTCCGAAGTGTTATTTTCAAAAAACAGAATGAGTGCTACCTCTTCTATTCCCGTTTCCAAATGAAACGAACATGCTTTTACGGATTTGCCACATCCACAAAGATGTCATCCCTGAACCGACAAAAGTTATGTATAGTAAGGGAACAGAGACTGAACGAAAGTAGGAATCTAAGATGATCGTAAAAACAATCACGCTTCACTTTGCGAACGGCGATGAAATCACGATCCCGTTTGATGAGATTGAATCGTGTCGAATGCATGATATTCAAGACGGGATGCGTGTTGCGGCGGATGGACAATTGATCAAAGAAAAAGTGATGCATGGACTCGACCTCGTATTGAAGGATTCGGCGAATCAATTGGAATGGACTGGCGAGGGTGGACCGTTTGACCGCATCCTAGGTATGTCGGATTTACAACATCTCGCCTTCGAGTTTGAAGGGATGCGAGAAAAGTCATACCGCATCGCCTGGCATGATTTAGAGGCGGTGCAAAATGCTTACCAGACGACAACTGAAGAAAATGGGAACTTACACGTGCACGTTCGAGTTTCGTAAAAATAGCCTCTCGCAATATATGCGGGAGGCTTTATTCGTTTGACTTCACACCGCCGGCAACGAGTGGTCCTTCACAAGTGATCGTATAGATAATCCGGGCGATGTCTTCCGCTGTCTCTTCCGAAGACGGATTGTTCAACCACTCGTAGATGACGCCCATGTGCGCTGAAGACAGATAGGCGACGAGATATGGAGGTGGGACCATCATCTTATCCGGATTAAACAAGGTTACAGGCGAGCGCTGAAACAAGGCAGCTTGCATAAACTTTCGAAGTTTTGCCTGGAACGTCGGGTCTCCGTTCGGGCCGAGGAGTGGCTTCATGATGATTTGGTTGTCTTCGATGAAACGGATGAACGGAATGAGGTAATGATACGAGTTGTTGGTCCGTTCTTCTCCGAAGATGTGTGGCAACTGATGAATCAACTTCTGTTCAGCCTCTTCAAAGATCTCGTCGACGCATTTCTCCATCAACTCGAACTTATCCACATAGTGACTATAAAAGGTACCCCGATTGATGCCGGCCCGTTCAGTCAATTGCTTGACGGTGACGGCCTCAAATCCCTGCTCCTCAATAAGGCTGAAGAAGGCATCTTTGATCAACTTCTTCGTCCGGATGACGCGTAAATCGGTTTGTTCCATATTATTTCTCCTTTTCCTCAACACATTCATTGCATCTGTCGGAAAACCGACACGATGACCGATATTGACGATTGTTGCCAGAGTGAACGGGGTCTATACTGAACATATAAACCAACACGGTGTCGATTATCTTGAGTATACACGATGAGGCGCCGAAAAGGAGTGACAGAAATGAACATTCAACTGCAACGCGTCGACAAGTCATTCGGTGACCAACTCGCCATCGACAACATCGACTTCACCATCCCATCCGGAGAGATTTGCTGCTTGCTCGGACCATCTGGATCGGGGAAGACGACGCTCATCCGACTCATGATTGGCTCCCTTGCACCGGACAAAGGAAGTGTCCATATCGGCGAAACGAAGATGCCAAACATGGACATGCTCCAACAAATCGGATTTATGCCGCAGAACGATGGTTTGTACGAAGACTTGTCGGCCGAGGCGAACCTCGCCTTCTTCGGGTCGATTTATAAGTTAGAGAAAAAGGCGCTCCAAGAACGTATCACCGAAGTGCTCGACCTTGTCGATTTAACGAACGACCGGCATAAGCTCGTCCGCAATTTTTCAGGCGGGATGAAAAAACGTCTGTCACTAGCCATCGCCATCTTGCATAAGCCGGATGTGTTGTTTCTTGATGAACCGACGGTCGGAATTGACCCAATCTTACGTCGTCAAATCTGGGATCAGTTTCAGGTGATTCGGAGGGAAGGGACGACCATCATCGTCTCGACGCACGTCATGGATGAAGTGCTCGAGTGCGACCGTGCCGCGCTCGTCTACAACGGACGGTTGATCGCCTATGACCATGTGCAAGATTTGCTCGACCAGACCGAGAACGGTCGCGTCGAAGAACTGTTCTTGATTGCTGGAAAAGAGGAGGTGGGCGGTCATGCGTAACTTAGCGAAACGTGTCATCTTCCAAACGTTGAACGATAAACGAAGTGTGGCCTTGATCTTGATTGCACCGCTCCTCATTTTGACACTCGTCTACTTCTTACTCGGTGACTCGGATTACGTCCCGACTGTCGTTCTGGACGACAACGCACCCGAACAGCTCGTCGATGCGTTCGAAGACGAGACGCTCGAAGTGGAACAGGCCACGTTCGATGATCCAAAAGTATATATCGAAGACAATGAACATGTCGATGCCGTGTTTGAAATGAATCAAGAAGGAACGACCATCACGTTACGCGAACCTTCGACGAAGTCGTCGAAGGCGATTGGTGAGATTCAAGATGCGTTGGCGACGCTCAACCCTGCAGCTGAAATCGATACGTCATTCGTCTATGGGGAAGAGGACCAATCGACATTCGATTCGTTCGGCTTCGTCTTCCTATCCCTTTTCTCGTTCTTCTTCGTGTTCATCCTATCTGCGATGGCACTCGTCAAAGAACGGAGTGGCGGTACGCTCGAACGACTGTTGATGACTCCGATCAAACGAGGACAAGTCATTTTAGGATATACACTCGGGTACGGGATGTTTGCGGTCGTCCAGTCGATTTTCATCGTGCTCTATTCGATTTATGTGCTCGGTCTGTCTTCGCTCGGGAATATGGCGTGGGTCATGTTGACGATGCTACTCATGGCGGGTACGGCGGTGCTCTTCGGGGCGACCATCTCGGTGTTTGCCCGATCGGAACTACAAGTCGTACAGATGATTCCGTTCACCATCATCCCGCAAGTGTTCTTCTCGGGACTTATCCCGCTCGACTTGATTCCATATGGTCTCGGGAACTTGAGTTACATCATGCCAATCTTCTACGGAGCGACAGCGATCAAGGAAGTGATGGTCTACGGAAGTGGCTTCTCAGGAATCTGGGTGTATTTACTCGGTTTAATTTTCTATGCGGGGGTCTTGTATCTCTTGAACATGCGGGCGCTCGGGAAGTATCGGGGGCATTGAGTTATATAAACGTTAGCGAAGGCTGTGGTACTTATAGAGTGCCATGGCTTTTTGTTCATCCATAAAAAAGCACTCGGACCATTGTCCGAAATGCTCATTAGCGTTTGAGTAACAACATCACGCCGGTCACGAATAATGCGATTCCGCTCGCGAGTCTAACTTGTTTGCACGTCACGTTCTTTCACCCCTACATTTCCTCATCGTTTTGCTTTAGCGACACGTTTTGGTGTTTTCGACATTTCTTGATAAATCGAAAGAATCTCGGTCCCGTAATTTCCTTTCGGCTGCATGGCCCATTTTTGGTGAAGAGATGGCCACGTTTTCGCAGAGCCTCGCTTGACGAGATGGAAGCGTGGGTCGACTTGTTTCGTGTTCAGTGCATCGTTTGAAGCGTATGCTTTTAGATGCTGAATTTGAGCAGTCACCCCTTGTTGTGGGGAACGGAAAAAGTGACCTTTTACACCATTTCCAGTCGTCCCGATTCCAGAGTAGTTATGCTGCTTCGGAAGGACATCGCCACCGTAACGGAAATAACCGGTCTCTTTCAATGCTTGTGCGAATGCGACATCCCCACGAACACCTTCCTTAGCACCGATGATGACGAAGAGTTTCGCCAAATCTTCGACAGACGTTTTCGCGAGCCGGACATCACGAGGATTCTTCTTTTTTACGTAATCCGCCATTTGTTGCGGAGTTAAAGCCGATACTCCCATAATAGCACGATTCTGCTTCTTCGGGGCCGCCTCAACGATTGATGCGGTCGAGAGAAGAGAAGATGTGATCAGCAGAAATGCGATCATCAAGCTAAACACTTTTTTCATCATATGTACCCTCCTAAACGAATCCTATCCATTGAGAAATAATACCATATTAGGATTAAATTTTAATTTCAGATTTATTTATGAAGGGAATGAGAAATTAAAAAAACCGCTCTGAATTCAACATTCAAAGCGGCTTCTCAACATTTAATTCGCTTGTTTCAATTCTTCAACAGTTTCTACATTGTCATCGAACTTCCGTACATCCACGCGTTTCACGAAAAATGCTAAAACGAGTGCCAAGAGGTTCATCCCGAGTGCGACATAGAACGAATATTGAATCCCAGACAAGAGGGCTTGCTGAGTGATGGCGCCCATTGAGCTCTCTGTGAGTGTCGCAGGATCAATTCCGGTCATCAATGATTCAGCTTCCGTGCGTGTCACCGAGTTCATGATAGTGACGAGGACTGCCGTACCAATCGCACCAGATACTTGTTGGGCCGTGTTGTTGATGGCCGTTCCGTGCGGATTGAGGCGAGTCGGTAACTGGTTGAGTCCATTTGTCATGATCGGCATCATGACCATCGACATCCCGAACATACGCAATGTGTACGTTAAGACGATATACGTGTAGGTCGAGTCAAGTTGGACGTGAGCGAGCATGTACGTCGATACGGCGGTGATCGTCAATCCGGTAATTGCCAATAATTTTGGTCCGAATCGGTCAAACAGTTTACCTGTGATCGGCGACATGATTCCCATGATGATCGCACCAGGAAGAAGCATGAGCCCTGAATCGAGTGGGGAGATACCACGTACGCTTTGGACGTAAGCCGGTGTCAAAATCATACCGGAGAACATCGCGACCGCGTTGACCATCGCAATGACTGACGCGAGTGCGAACATCGGATGTTTGTAAGCACGCAAGTCGAGCAATGGTTTTTCCATATGGAGCTGGCGATAGATGAAGGCAATCAATGAGATGGCACCGATAATCATCGTCGCTAAGATAATTGGATTGTCCCAGCCATCCGAGCTTGCTGAACTGACACCGTATAAAATCCCACCAAATCCGAGCGTTGATAAAACAAGTGACAAGTAATCGAGTGACTGATTTTTGTTTTGGACCATGACGTTCTCCGCTTTCCAAACAGCGAGCACGAGACCGATGATGGCGAGCGGTAAAATCATTTCGAATAAGACGCGCCAGTCATAGTACTCGACGATATAACCCGAGAGTGTCGGTCCAATCGCAGGTGCCGAGATCATGACGAGCCCGAAGATTCCCATCGCCATTCCCCGTTTTTCACGAGGGAAGCTGACGAGCATGACGTTCATCAAGAGTGGTCCCATTGTCGAGGCTCCGACGGCTTGAATCATCCGACCGCTCAACAACCAGCCAAAGTTTGGCGAGAAGGCCGCGATAGCCGTACCGATGGCGAAGATGCTCATCGACGTAATGAACAAGCTTCGGTTTGAAAAACGAGTGATCAAATAGGCGGATGCCGGGACAAGAACACCTGTCACGAGCATAAAGCCGGTCGCAAGCCACTGTACGGTCGAGTAATCCGCGATTTCGAGGTCGACCATGATCGATGGGAGCGCGACGTTGAGTAATGAGTTGTTCAGGAATGCGATAAACGCACCCGCAAAGAGGACCGCCAACATGACGTAAGGCGGTTTCTTTTGGAATTCTGGTTTCATATGGATGGCTCCTTTATTTTCTAAATAGTTATGTGTTGGTAAGTGTCGATGAAATGATTTTATACCCGTTGTATAAATAAAGCAACCATTTTGTACTATTAGTCTAAAATGGTTTTCGGTGCTATAGTAAAGGTACAAACCAGACAGAACGGAGCCATGTAAGAATGAAAGAGAAAAAAAGAAAAGTCGCCGATATTGCCATGTCTCTCTTCATCGAAAATGGAGTGCAACACACATCGGTGCAAGAGATTATCGACCGTGCCAACATCTCCAAAGGGACGTTTTATAACTACTTCTCATCGAAGACGGATTGTGTCGCCAGTATCCTCGAGAACTTACGATATGATGCAGGGCAACGCCGGATTGAGATGCAGATGGGGCGCGATAAACGAGATCGTGACGTCTTCATCGAGCAAATCTCGATATTGATTCAATTGAACGAAGAACGGAATTTGCATGCGTTATTTGAATCGATCATGTCGTCAAACGAGAATGAATTGAAGAAACTTGTACTTCAACATCGCATTTATGAGATTGAATGGATTGCGATGCGTTTGACGGAAATTATCGGAGAGGCTGTCAGACCGTATTCGATGGAATTGACGGTGCTCTTCAACGGAATGTTGCAACATATCTTGTTCACGAACCGGATCACGAATGCCGCTTACTCTCCTCAAAAGGTCGTCCGAAGCTTATACACATATGTCGAATTGATTGCCGCTCGGATGATGGAGACAGGGGAGCACGTCTTGAACCCGGTCACGGTCGATCAAATGCGTGGGACGACAGATAAACATCTCATAACAATCGAGGAATTGATCGAGATGGCTGCTCGTATCGAAGAGCATGTCGACATGACGGAAGAACAGCGTGATTTGTTCGATGCGATTTCGTTCGAACTCAAACAAGAGCGTCTACGAAAAATCGTGTTAGAGCAATTGTTGAAGCCGTTCCAGCGACTATTTAAAGGCGTGACGGACGAAACAGAGGTGCAAAAGTTTACGAATCTTGTGTGGTTGTATACGCGGACACATTAAGGACAAAAATTTCCCGATACAGTAATATAGAAGAAACAAGGAATGGAAGAAAGAATCAAAAAGTTTCCTCGAAAAAGAATTGATTCCTACAAATCCATACGCTACAATCAAATTACCGAAAGCGCTTTCGGGAAGAGGGGAATGACATGGGTACGATTTATGATTTAGCCAAAAAAACAGGATTCTCGATCACGACAGTGTCCAAAGCGTTGAACAATTACAAAGACGTGAGTGACAAGACGAGAGCGAAGATTCTTCAAGCCGCTGCTGAGATGGACTACTTGCCGAACGCACATGCCCAGTCGTTATCGACGAAAAAATCATGGGCGATTGGGGTCATGTTCTCAGAAGCGAATGAAGTCGGGATGAAACACCCGTTCTTCAACGGGATCATCGAAAGTTTTCGTCACGCGACAGAGGAGCAAGGCTACGATTTGATTTTCGCCTCGCGAAATCTACGCAATCGTGACATGAGTTACCTCGAACATTTTAAACACCGTGCGGTCGACGGCATCGTCGTCATCTGCTCGGACCGAATGGATGAGCAAGTTCAAGAGCTCATGCGAAGCGACATCCCAATCGTCGTCGTCGATATGGACAGCGCTAACTGTAGCGTCGTCTATTCCGATAACATCGAAGGGGCGCGTCTCGCCGTGAATTATCTCTATGAACTCGGTCACCGAAAAATTGCCCACATCGCTGGGGATGAAACGATTGACGCCGGAGCGGCGCGAATCAAAGGATATGAACTTGCGATGCAAGAGCTGGACCTTCCGATTCGACCGGGCTACCTCGTCAACGCCGGTTTCTTCTCGGTTGAGGAAGGCAAGCAAGCGATGGAACGATTGCTTGAACTAGACGATCAACCGACTGCAGTCTTTGTGGCCGGGGATCAAATGGCAATCGGTGTAATCGAAGCCATTCACGAACACGGTCTTCATGTCCCGAATGACATCTCTGTCATCGGATATGATGACATTGAAATGATACAATACATCACGCCGAAACTGACCACGATTCGCCAAGATACGGATGAAATCGGGGAAGCGGCAGCAGAACTTTTACTCGAACAAATGACCGCGAAAGAGCGACTCACCGAACGTCGCATCATTCCGGTACGCTTAGTCGAACGGGCATCTTGTGCGCCGGTCAAACAGTGATTTATAGCCAATGATATTTCGAAGTCGCTCTCTTTTCTTCAGCGGATGGAGAGGGGAGCGCGATTTCGAAAGTCGTTTTTAGAGAAAACCGAAACCGCTTTCGATAATTATCCACTCTTTTTGCAAACGCTCTCTACTATTACTTATAAAAAAGGATGGGAACAACACATGCGTAAACTTGTTAGCTTACTTACCATGAGCCTTGGTGTGCTGGCTTCCTCGGCTATACCATGTCGGTGTTCACGCACCGGGTCGTTGTGACATGAACGAAGCGGTACGCGCCGTGCACCGCATCTTGTTGTCGCACGGAAAAGCGGTCGAATTGTTGAAGCGAGAGATGACATCCACGACCCCGATCGGCATCACGCTCAACTTGTCACCGATCTACGCGAAGACGGATTCGGCGAATGACCGCCTTGCGATGAACAATGCCGACGGATATTCGAATCGTTGGTTCCTCGATCCGGTCTTTAAAGGCCAGTATCCGGTCGACATGATGAACTTGTTCTCTAAATATGTGCATAACTTCGATTTCATCCAATCGGGTGATATGGAGACAATCTCGACAGCTTGCAATTTCTTCGGCATTAACTTCTACAGCCGTGGCATTGTCAAGTTCAATGCAGCAAATGATTTCTTGAAGGCAGACGCTTACTCGGATTACGAGAAGACGGGCATGGGCAGGGATATCGCCCCGAACGAATTCAAAGACCTGATCCGTCGTTTACGCGCCGAGTATACTGACCTTCCCATCTACATCACAGAGAATGGCGCCGCATTTGACGACGTGCTGGAAAATGGCGAAGTCCATGACGATAATCGGATCGACTACGTCCGCCAGCACCTCGAAGCCGTTTCTGACTTGAACGATGAAGGCATGAACATTCAAGGCTACTACCTCTGGTCGCTCATGGATAACTTCGAATGGAGCTTCGGATACGAGAAACGCTTCGGAATCCTCTATATCGACTTTGAGACACAAGAGCGTATCTGGAAAGATAGCGCGAAGTGGTGTGCTGGTGTCATCGCCGACCATAAAGCCAAACACGCGGATAGCGTCGAGGCGTAACATGCATCCATCCCTGCCGCTACGGGGATGGATTTTTTGTGTGCATTTTATCTGTTACGGGAACTGTAAGAGGGGAGGGATATTCATGAAACGAGAATTTTCGACATACGAAGTAACAGGCTATGACGACCAAGGGAAGATCAAGTTCATTCATTTGAGAGAAGGGGAGTTCGTGTTGCCTATTGAGATCAAAGGGGACGATTTACGCAAAATCAAGAAGATGATGGAGCTTAATCCAGGAGTGACCGTGATTGTCCATGCGGCGATTGATCAGAGACGGATGCGGTTGTTAGAGGTCGACGGATACTCACTCCGAAAAGAAGAGACTTGACACTCCCACGATTAAAACCGTGGGATTCTGAAGTGCTTGTGCGAGCGCAGTCCATTTCTGTTTTGCTCAAGCCTTCAGATGAGGGTGTGCCATCACCCCTCCTGAGACAGACCGTATAGGTTCTCAGGCTGGTGGACTGTTACCATCCACCACAGGTCGTTGCAGGTGCGTCCACCTGATGTTTTAGCGTCTTTTGCATGACGACAGGCATCGTTTTACCGGTCATATGTTTTCATGACCGAACCGTATACGATTTTCAAGGGGCGATGGACGCAGGCGTTTTAGAGACTTGTTCTTGTCTATGGGATAAGTATACCCGAACGTCGGATGTAAAAATATCCGAACTCACTCTCATCCCATGCCTAAAGGCGGGCTATGAACGATATGGGCTTTCCCGTTCGTAAAATCTGTAAAACGCCAGCACCTCATACAGGGCTGGCGTTTGTTTATATTGGTCACCACTAAGCACCGAGGTACATCTCACGATTCGCTGGTGGCGACTTGATTAGATTGACTGATCCGTCTGACCCGTTTCAAAACATCCCGCTTCGGTAAGTCCGGGTAATCCCTCTGTATGCGTTCGACGCAGAAGACGATTGTTTCCGTGCGTAACAAGTGAACAATCTGTTGATCAATCGAATCGAGCTCGAGTGGCGTCTTTTCTTTCAAATCCTCCCGGTTTATCCAAAACGATGTACCGAATACGTGCACGAATACAATCGCCATGACAGTGAGCGTCGATAAATCGATAGACGGAAAGAGAGTCAGTACGACGTATAGACTGATTCCGCTCACGATTCCATGAAGAATGCTGTCGAGTAGACGCGGTATGTTCGTATGAACAAACGAACGTAATGCTCCCGTTAACGCATCAACGAAAAAACTGAGGATTGTCGACAACAGATAGAAACAACCGAGCATAGCGAGTGTTGATAAGACCGGGAACGATGTGTCTTCAAGTAAATAGATGAGAATCCAATCGACGGCAAGTAGTGGTAGTGGGGTGAGGGCGAGCGCTAGAATGGACGCGCCCCATCCGAGGCCTGTCACAACCTTCATGAGATGTGAGCCCGATACCGTCCGAGCGCGATGAATGCAGCAATCAGACAGACCATATGTAGCACGACCCCGATGAGCATGGCGTACGGGATGATGGACTGGAAGCCAAGACCGAATGCGAGGGTGGCACTCGATAAGATGATGAAGCTCGCTGTATAATTTCGGACGATTGTTTTCTGCTTCTTCATATGTACCACCGAGTATCCCGCAATGAGTAAAAAGACGGGAGACAACATGATGGGGTAAACCGATTGAAGCAACAATCCGATTAATCCCGATAGACCTGCGATAAAGGCGAATATAGAAGGGTAAAATGCTTTCAAATTTCCAACTCCTTAACTCTTTTTCCTAAATATAACAGCCCTTTTCATTGCTGAGAAGGGCTGTCGTTTTTGTTTCAGGCATATCTCTTTCATTCGTCAATTGTTGAAAAAAGTCGAACGATTCATTGCGAGAATATTCGGAAAATGTGAAACAATATAAAAAGAGATTGCGTATAAGAAAGGTGGGTCCTGTAAAGAAAGGGTGTTTGTTAAGTGAACAATCAAAATCGATTTGTACAAGAGGATACATGGTGGAAGTCATCACTTCGAATAAAATATACCTCGTTTGCGTTCATACTCATGGCTCTTGCCGTGTCATACTTCGAAGGTAATGTATGGTTGACAGTTCCACTCATTGTTGTCGGAATCGCGATGATTGGGATAGATGTTAGCAAGTATCAGAAACATCGTACGCATGAAAGCGAAAAAATTAAAGTCAAGTCTCTAAAATGGGAGCTCATATATGATTTAGTGGATTCAGCAATCCTCATTGTGATCACGGTGGCGCTTCTCATTATGCAAGTTGACACATTGACAATTTTTGTTGTTCTCACCTTGTGGATGGTGTTCGGTCAGACTTTCCAAAGACAGTTTGGAGAACGCATGCCTTTGATGGATCAATCCGAGAAACAACGGTTGAAGAGATGAATGAACGCATAACGCAAGAAAAAGCATGGAAGCGTTTATTCGACCAATGGATCTTCGGCATATTTGGAACATTAGTGGTACTCATGTTTCCTATCAGTTTATGGACGGATGACCTTACATGGGGTGTGCTGTATATCGCCTGCACACTCATTCCGCTGAACATGTTATATGTGAAGCGTTATCAGATGCGTCTGGGGTTTCAACCAGAGTTGAAAGGGTTATATCGTCGTCAGCTTGCTCGGGACGGGATCAACAGTGTTGCCTTTTTTCTCGCATTGAATCATCAATTATTGTTCACATCAAACGTGGCGTATGTATGTGTCACGGTTTTCATCGTAGGCGCGATGTTATGGACATGGAACGTGGAGGCGCAGACAAAACGACAAGATGTAGAGTGTATCAACTTTAACAAGGAGGCGATATAAGTGGAGCAAGACGTAAAGTGGATGCGACGAATGCGACGGTATGCCGTACCCATCTTGATTCTTTATGTCACGGCCGTCATTGTCGCTCTCTTATTAGATAAAATGTGGCTCATTCCCATCATGGGTT
The DNA here is from genome assembly GCF_002009685.1 of Exiguobacterium sp. HVEsp1. Lineage (GTDB taxonomy): Bacteria > Bacillota > Bacilli > Exiguobacteriales > Exiguobacteriaceae > Exiguobacterium > Exiguobacterium profundum. Next base: position 466,989 of record NZ_KV917367.1, read on the forward strand.
CGGTCTCCTTAATCATCGTCGTGATGGGTTTTCAAGAGATGCGTATCATGTGGCGAATGACAAAACATCCGAAGGCGCATCGAATGCTTATATTCCAATACGTATTCGAATGGGTGGATGCGATTTTGTTGACGGCGCTCATGGTGACACTTCTGACAGCGGAAGATTTTGGTCTCGTGATAGGTCTCTTTTTTGGGATATGGGGAGTACTCAGTCCGATTCGGCAGAAGTGGTTCACGAAGCAACTTAAACAAATCGATCCGGAATTACCGACGTATGAGGAAGTGATTGAAGGGAGTGTCGCACATGAATCGTCAAGTTGAACTTACAGTCGCGCATGCTAAACAATTTGATCGATTCTTTGGCTGGCCGGTACTCGTCATATTCCTCATTTCGTTCATCACCATGTTACGGATACAGGCGACGTGGGTCATCCCGGTCATGTTGGTCGTATCCATTGGCATGGCTTATAAAGGATATATGGAATATCGAGTCATTCGCCCTTTTGCCGAACATCAAAACGTCGTTCGGGTGTTGCGATATCGACTCGTTGACTGTTGGATTAGTGCTGTTTCGTTATTTGTGCTCTTCATCCCGATGTATGTGAACGAAGATGCCTTCATCCTGACCGGTGGGATCGTCGCCCTTTGGGGGTTGACGAAATCGTATCGAGAGAAGAAGTGGGAAGAGCGAATCCATACGCATCAGTCAGGATTACCAACGTATGAAGCGATACTAGAAAGCGAGGGAGCCATATGGAACCATCACCAAAAGTAAAAGCGCAAATCGACACGATTCTAAAAGTAGACCGCTTGACTAAATGGGGTGTCGGCATCATCGGAATCGGACTCGTCGTCAGTTTTTTGATTTATGCCTCGTATTGGACACTCTCAGATGGTGTCGTCACGGGAACATTATATGCGGTGCTCGCCGCAATCTTAACAGGTATTTTTATCCAATATCGGATGTGGTTGCGCTTTGTGACGAATCAGACGGCACGTAACCTCTTATCGTTCAAGATGATGGCACATACGCTCGCTTTGACGGGTGTCGGGATTTACGGACTCTTTTACTTCACGAGTGAAACGACAGGTCCACAATCGTTCCGTATGTTCCTCCTTTCGCAACTGACGTTTTTCGGGATTGAATACTTGGCGAAGCGGTTCGACCGCGTCATTCAGTCTTACGATGAAAACTATTTGACGGATCAAGATTTAAAAGAAATTCGTGAGGTCCGTGAATACGAGAAGGAGCAACGTCGTGAACAAGCGTGATCAGATGAGAGAGCTTGTCAGAGTGGAAACTGAAAAGAATGGAGTCTTCACTTTTCTGTCGTGGATGATCTGTATTGTGCTGTTTGTTGCGACTGAAAAAGGATGGGTGTCAGCAGGAACTGTTCTTTTGATTGGTCAATTTGCGGGTCTATTTGCGATTAAAAAATCTTGGAAGAAAGAAACGATTCAATTGAAGTATTTAACGAATCGAGACGCCAAACGTCACATACACTTGATGTCGATTTTTAATTTTTTGACGTTCCCGATTTTGCTCATCCTCATGTTCGGATGGGTAACGAAACAAATTGAGACACCTTACTTTATTGGGTTGATGGTCACTGGAGGTGTCATATCCGTCATCGGTCATAAATGGTACGAGCGATATATGGTTCGTCTTGATGAGAACTACGTCACGGAACGTGAATTAAGAGAAGAACAAAAATGGGGGGGCGCGTGACTCACTCGAGAAAGTAGGAAGATGAAGTGAGGATTGCGACATATAATATTTGGAATCATGACACGTCATGGCAAAAACGAATCGATGCGATTTGCCAAGAAGTGAAACGAATCGACGCGGATTTGATTGCACTGCAAGAAGTCCGTTCTTATGAAAAAGGCAGTGTAGCTCATGATATTGCGGAAGCAACGGGTTATCCGTTTTGCGTCTTTCATCCTTACCCCGACTCACCGGACGAAGGACTCGCTTTTTTGAGTAATATTCCTTTGTCTTCAGTTGAAGCGATTTGGGCAGAGGATGTGGAAGAGTCAAACTATTGTGCGACTCGAGTGACGCTTACGTTCGGCGGTCAGGAATGGGGCATCACGAATGTGCATCTGAACTGGCACTCTTCTTCGATTCGAGAATGCCAGATGAAAGTGGTACGAGACTGGTTAAGCAAGGGGCGCCAAAAGGCGATTGAAGTGTTGTGTGGAGATTTCAATGATCATCCTCGATCGAATATCTATGATGATGTATCAGATGCAGGGTGGCTGGACGTGACGACGTTTGTTGGCGAAGAGGCACGCCCGACGTTAGACGTAAAGCACAATCCGTACCTACAATCTTCTCATCTCGAGCAGCCTGAACGATATGATTGGATTCTGGTACGTTCGGAATGTAGTGAACTCGAGGTTCAGCATATCGATATATTCGGCGACATGCGGACGAGTAGGGATGTTGTACCGAGTGATCATTACGGTGTGATGGTTGACTTCACCCTGAATTAAAAAGGAGGATGTGCGATTGCGCATCCTCTTTTTATTTGAATAATCGAGCGATGAACCCCACACATGCCGCAAAGGGAAGAAGGAGAAGAAGTCCGAGCCATTGATTGCGCCAAACGACAAACCAGAAAGCGGCTTGCAGACATAGGATGCCGACTGCGGCAAAAATCACGAAAAAGAATGCTTTCTTACGGGTGGAGCGGTCACCCCACCATTCCTTGAAATAAGGGAAACTGCAGAGAAAAGCCATAGCCATAAAGAAAATCGCAGGAAACAACATGACATCCCCTAACGTGCTATTGCCTTCAAATTCGAGCCACCTGGATAAGACGGATAACAGAATGCCGATCAATAGGAAGATTCCACCCATGTGTTTCCCCTCGTTTCTTTACTCGTTACTTGTATCATGCCCGTTCTCTCCCTACTCGAAAACCTGATGGATTGATGGCTTTTTAGTGAAAGTGGTGACTTTTACATGAACGGTAAAAAAGTATTTAGCGACTACTTTAACAATTTCTCTATCCAACACGCCTTGTACTCGATAGCATGAAAGCGTATCTGGAGAAACGGCTAGATATGAAGTGGAAGCGCCAGAACTCTGCGGAGTTGACGAGGACGAAGGTGATCGAGATTTCGGCGGATGCCTTCCAGTCGCGTGTCACGACTGAGAGAGTCTTGATAAAACGTTCGGGTGACCGGGCGGACAAAACGAGACTTGATGACATCACTCAAAAAAGCCCGTTTCCTTTTTCGAGAAATCGAAGAATAGAGGAGATTTGTTTATGTGTGGAATCGTAGGAATGATTGGACAAGTTGGAACGAAAGAGATTTTATTGAAAGGGCTTGAAAAGCTCGAGTATCGTGGCTATGATTCAGCAGGAATTGCCTTAGTCGGTGAAAACGTTCGTACGTTCAAAGAAGTGGGACGGATTCAAGCACTCCGTGACATTGTACCGGCTGATGCTGAAGGAACAATCGGAATCGGCCACACACGTTGGGCGACACACGGGGTACCGAGCGTGCCGAACGCCCACCCGCATCAGAGCACGACAGGACGTTTCACGCTCGTGCACAACGGCGTGATCGAGAACGACGAACAATTGAAAGCCACGCTCGACGTCCCGTTCCTTTCGGAGACGGACACGGAAGTCATCGTCCAGCTCATGGAGAAACACTTCGTCGAGCTCGGCGACGTCGAGGCGGCGTTCCGCAAGACGCTCTCGGACCTCCACGGTTCGTATGCGATCGCGATGATCGACTCAGAGGACAAAGAGCGCCTCTATATCGGGAAGAACAAGTCACCGCTCCTCGTCGGAATCGGTGACGGCACGTTCAACGTCGTCGCATCAGACGCGATGGCGATGCTCCAGGTGACAGATCAGTACCTCGAGCTCCACGATGGTGAGATCGTCATCCTCACACGTGAGTCGGCGACGATCAAGACGCTCGACGGCGAAGTACTCGAGCGTGCACCATACACGGCCGAGATTGATGCGTCAGACATCGAGAAGGGCACGTACGCGCACTACATGTTGAAAGAGATGGACGAGCAGCCGGCCGTCATCCGCAACATCATCCAGCATTACCAGAACGAGAACGGTGAGATCGAACTCACGGAAGGCGTGCGTGAGCTCGTGTCAGAAGCGGACCGGATCTATATCGTCGCATGTGGGACGAGCTATAACGCGGGACTCGTCGGAAAAGACATTTTAGAACGCATCGCCGGCATTCCGACAGAAGTGCACGTTTCTTCTGAATTTGGCTATAATATGCCGCTCTTAAGTGAACGTCCGTTGTTCGTCTTCTTATCACAATCCGGTGAGACGGCGGACAGCCGTGCCGTGCTCGTCGAAGTGAAGAAACGCGGATACAAAGCGCTCACCATGACGAATGTACCGGGATCGACGCTCTCACGCGAAGCGAATGAGACGATGCTCCTCCATGCAGGACCAGAGATCGCGGTCGCCTCGACGAAAGCGTACACGGCGCAAATCGCCGTTCTCGCGATTCTCGCATATGACATCGCCCGTGCGACAGGGAAAGAATTGCCGTTTGATCTCATGCCGGAGCTCGCCCGTGTCGCGACCATCATGGACTCCATCATGGCGCAAAAAGAGTTATTCGAAGACCTTGCGGAACATTATTTGAAGACGACACCGAACACGTTCTTTATCGGTCGTGGACTTGACGCTTCTGTCTGTCTCGAAGGAGCGCTCAAAGTAAAAGAGATTTCGTATATCCAAGCGGAAGGGTACCCAGGTGGGGAACTGAAGCACGGATCAATCGCCTTGATCGAAGGCGGGACACCGGTCATCGCGCTCATCTCACAACCGAAGACGAACTTGAATATTCGTGGAAATGTTAAAGAGGTCGTCGCCCGTGGCGCGAACGCCTGTATCATTTCGATGCAAGGCGTGGAACATGAGAATGATGACTTCATCTTGCCGCACGTCGAGCCACTCTTGGCACCGCTCATTAACGTCTTACCGGTTCAGTTGATGGCATATTATGCGGCGCTCGCCCGCGGCTGTGACGTCGACAAGCCACGGAACTTGGCGAAATCGGTGACGGTCGAATAAACTGAACATAGTGTAAGGCACCTTTCTTCAGGAGAGGTGCTTTTTACTACTTGCCGATATCTTTGCCAACAAGCAAAATAGTAAGATAAGTAAGCGGTTCCAACTTATGATTAGATAAAGATAAGCGACGAAAGAAGGGCTGACATGAACGTATACATTGCTTGCCATAGCGGATTTGTGACGAGTGCGATGGCGGCGAAGTTGTTCGCACAGGCAAGCGAGGGGCGCTTGTCTTGTACGATTACGCACGGAACGATTCAAAACATCCCGAATGAGGTGGATTTGATTCTCTATCAGGAAGGGGCGACCCCGGTCACCCATCCGACCGCATGTGTCCGGTCAGTCCGACAACTCCTGTCGCTCGAGGAATACCGACTACTTGTAGAAGAATGGATGGATGAGCATGAGACATGAGTGGACCACGAGAGAACGGTCGATTTTACTACACTTATTAGCAACTGAGACATCGGCACCGCTCGCCGAAATCGCGCAAGCAGTGAATTTGTCTGAGCGCACGATTCAACGAGAACGACAATTACTTGAAGGCATCTTAAAAGAGTTCGAACTCGAACTCGCTTGGCAACGCGGTCATGGACTGAGCCTGGTCGGCAAACCATCTGCGAAGCAACAGTTACGAGAAGACCTCATCTTATCCGCAGAAGCGATCCCGACGAGCGAGGACCGCTTATTTGAGCTGGCGTGGCGTCTCTTGTTCGAGAACGATACGCTTAAATTGCAGGCGGTCGCCAAACAGATGCACGTCTCGCCGAGTACGTTGACACAAGACCTAGAGAAATTGGATCGATGGTTCGAAGAGTATCATTTAGAAGTTGAACGGAAAAAAGGTGTTGGGGCTAGAGTGCTCGGTTATGAGTCCGAGAAGCGTAAGCTACTCATCAACGCTCTGCTTGCCCACTGGGACACGCTCGCATTTTATCGCTTCGTCCGTGGAGAAGACGACTACATTCCTGCTTTTTTAAAGATGGTACCATGCGAGGAGATGCTTGAAGGTCTTCGAGACGGTTATGATTATTTGAAATCCCTTTCGTTTGAGCGGATGGACGACCGCACCATCATGCGAGTCACGTTCGCTTACGGCGTGCAACAAGAGCGGTTAGCGTCTGGATTCTTTTTAGAGATGTATACGAAAGGACGGTCCGAGGACTATCTGAAAGTCGCCACCGATATGGAAGCGGCTCTCGGTATCACTTACTCGATGGCGGAACGCGTCTGGTTCGCGGAAGAGGCGAATCGTCTGCGCTCAATTAAAGATCAAATGAAAGAAGACGAGGAAGAACGCTGGATCATGCAGATTCGGGTGCATAAACTGATTCATCACGTCTCGCTCATCTACGGGTTTACCTTTACGGATGACGCGGCTCTCGAACGAGGACTGCTTGCTCACATCCTCTCGAGTATGAATACGCAGGCGCTACCAGAGACGAGTACGGTCAAGCCCCACATCGACCGCGACTATCCGGGACTTCGTTCGGCGATTCAACAGGCCGCCGACATCGTCTTTGGGACGAATACGTTCTCCGAAGAAGAAACGGTTTTTTGGGCGATGCACTTTGCGGCAGCACTCGTCAAACCGGTGCGCCGCCGCGAATATCGGGCGCTCGTCATCTGTTCGGCCGGACTCGGTTCGTCGAAGATGCTCGTCAATCGGGTACGCCAAGAGTTCCCAGAGATGCAAGACGTCGTCAACTCATCACTTTTCGGACTCGAGCAGCACCGACTTGAGGAATATGATGTCATCTTGTCGACGGTGCCATTACCACCACTCTCGGTACCGACATTGATTGTCAATCCGTTGTTGACGAGTGAAGAAGTACAGCGCGTCCGTCATCTTTTACTATCTTTACCGCAATCCTTTCAGACACTCGCAACGAAGCCGCGTTCAACGATGCTTGATTTCGCAGAACTCGGGGAATTGGTCGAGACGTTCGAACGGATGGATGACCAGTTCGATTTGGTCACGCTCAATAATACGGATCGTTTAGAAGATATCTTGCTTGATATCGGTACACATTTAGAAGAACGTGACCTCGTACAAAGCGGAATTCAGCTCTCTGCCCAACTGCTTCGTCGTCACGAGGTCGCGGGCCTTGGGGTGCCTGGTACGAAACTGGCGTTATTCCACGGACGACATGCCTCGATTGAGAAGGCGAGTGTGTTTGCGTTTGATTTAACGACATCGATCCCACTCCTTATGATGGATCAGTCGACCGAACCGGTGACACGTCTGCTTGTCTTGCTGGCACCGGAAGAAGCACGTGACGTCGAGCTTCAGTTCCTAAGTGCGATCAGCGGGTCGCTCATTGAGAGCGAGGAGCATATGCGTCTTTATAGCACGGGAACGAAAGAAGATCTTCGTTTACTCCTACACGAATGCATGAAGAAAATGATTCATGAGACGTTGTACGAAAAATGACCGAACCATGGTCATTTTTTTGTTTGGCACAAAATGTTGCCAAAGTGTGAACTGGATTGAATTGAGAAAGCGCTTACTCCAGGCATACAATACAGGTGTAGAGCACAAACCGGTTAGCTACACTACACATTCAACCTTTCACATTTAAACGACTGGAGGTTTTATACATGGCGAATACGCAAGCAAGCTCGGGCGGGGTCCGAGTCAAAGTACAACGGTTCGGTAGTTTCCTCAGTGGGATGGTCATGCCGAACATCGGCGCCTTCATTGCCTGGGGGATTATCACAGCACTCTTCATTCCAACAGGATGGTGGCCAAACGAAAAATTAGCAGAACTCGTTGGTCCAACAATCACGTATCTCTTACCATTACTCATCGGTTTCACTGGTGGTAAATTACTTCATGACGTACGAGGCGGTGTCGTCGGGGCACTCGCCACGATGGGGGTCATCGTCGGTACCGACATTCCGATGTTCCTCGGTGCGATGATCATGGGTCCACTCGGTGGTTATGTCATCCGCCAAGTCGACCGTGCCCTTGAAGGCAAAGTTAAAGCGGGATTTGAAATGCTCGTCAACAACTTCTCAGTTGGAATCATCGGTGGTCTTCTCATGCTTGGAGGATTTGAAATCTTCGGTCCGATCATGAGCGCCCTCGATAAAGTGATGGCGGCAGGTGTTGACTGGATCGTCGGCGCGAAATTGCTTCCGGTCGCAAGTCTGTTCATCGAACCAGCAAAAGTTCTCTTCTTGAACAACGCCATCAACCACGGGATCTTGAGCCCGCTTGGTGTCGATCAAGTCGCAGACGCTGGAAAGTCCGTTCTCTTCTTACTTGAAGCTAACCCAGGACCAGGTCTTGGATTACTTCTCGCATACATGTTCTTTGCTAAAGGTGCAGCGAAACGTACGGCACCGGGTGCAGCCATCATTCATTTCCTTGGTGGGATTCACGAGATTTACTTCCCATATGTGTTGATGAAGCCAATCTTGATCCTTGCGATGATCGCAGGGGGCGCAACAGGGATCTTCACGTTCGTACTCTTTGATGTCGGTCTCGTCGCACCGGCTTCACCAGGTAGTATCTTCGCCATTCTCGCGATGGCATCACGCGGTTCATATCTCGGACTCGTGGCAGGGATTCTCTTGTCAGCAGCGGTCACGTTCGCTGTGGCGAGTGTCATCTTGAAATCGAGCGCAGCAGAGGAAGTATCACTCGAAGAAGCGACACAAAACGTGAGTGCGATGAAAGGCAAGCAGTCTTACGCATCGGCTCTCGTGACAGATCGTCTTGATAAAGTCGACCATATCATCTTCGCTTGTGACGCTGGGATGGGATCGAGTGCCATGGGAGCATCGGTTCTTCGGAACAAGGTCAACAAAGCGAACTTGCCAATCAAAGTGACGAACACGTCCATCAGCAACTTGCCGAAAGGTGCTCAGTTTGTCATCACACACGAAGATTTGACGGAGCGCGCGGAAGCGCAAGCGCCGAATGCGATTCATCGTTCGGTCACGAACTTCTTGAACGCCGATTACTATGACCAATTAGTAGAAGAAATTAAAGCGGAACGTAGCAAAATTTCTTGAACTCAGAACAGATAGAGACACGGTTTAGCCATTAGGAGGAAATTAAAATGCCATTCATTCAAACAGAGATGATTCGACTTAACCAAACATTCGCTACGACAGAGGAAGCAATCACAGCAGCCGGAGCCGTCCTACAAGACGCCGGCTGTGTGACGCCGGAGTATGTAGAAGCGATGCATGAACGTCAAGAGATCGCAAACGTCTATATCGGAAATCACGTCGCCATTCCACACGGTACAGAAGCAGCGAAATCAGCGGTTCAGAAGACGGGGATCTCGTTCCTGCAAGTACCAGACGGGGTCGACTTTGGGGGTCAAACGGCCAAACTCGTCATCGGAATTGCAGGCGTGAATGATGAACATTTAGAGCTCCTATCGCAAATCGCGATTCTCTGCTCAGACGAAAGCAATGTAGAGCGCCTTGTTCAGGCGAAAACGAAGGAAGAAATCTTGGCGCTCTTTATGGAAGAGGTGGCGTAAATGAAAGCTGTTCACTTTGGGGCAGGAAACATCGGACGAGGCTTTATCGGATTATTGCTCAACCAAAGCGGTTACGAGGTGACGTTTGTCGACATCAATGATACGGTCATCGAAGCGCTTGAGGCAAAACGTCATTATGAGGTCGGGTTCGCAGAAGACGGCGTCGATCGTATCGTCGTCGACCGTGTTCGCGGTGTCAACAGTTTAAAAGAACCGGCTCGTGTCGTGGAATTGATTGCAGAAGCAGATCTCGTGACGACGGCTGTCGGACCGTCACTCCTCTCAAAAGTGGCACCCTTGATCAGTGAAGGACTTCGTGCTCGTGAAGTCGAGGATGCACCGGTCTATGTCATCGCATGTGAGAACATGATTGGTGGGAGTGCAATTCTTCGCCAAAAAGTAGAGGCGTGTGGTGGTGTCGGGGAGGCGAATGTCTTCTTCCCGAACGCAGCAGTCGACCGCATCGTCCCGCTACAACAACATGAGGATCCGCTTTACGTGGAAGTCGAGACGTTCCATGAATGGGTCATCGAGACACAAGGGCTCAACGAACAACCACCGATTCAAGGTGTGACATGGGTTGAAGAAATCGGACCGTATATCGAACGAAAATTATTCACGGTCAATACGGGACATGCCATCGCCTCTTATATCGGCTCGTTGTTCGGGAAGGCAACGATTGACGAGGCGCTGAAGGATCGTCGCGTCCGTCAAGTCGTCCAAGGCGCATTATATGAGACAGGTTGGTTATTGCTTGAGAAATACGGATTCGAGGCGAAAGAGCATAGCCAATACATTCAAAAAATCATCAAGCGCTTTGAAAATCCGAAACTGAAGGATGAAGTGTCACGCGTGGCGCGTTCGCCGATTCGCAAACTTGGACCGAGCGACCGTCTCGTCAAACCGGCACGCGAATTGATGGATAACGGCATCGAGCCAAACGAACTCGCTTACGGGATTGCAGCAGCCCTTCATTACTACAACCCGGAGGACTCGGAATCGTCGGAGCTGAATTTGTCGATCGAAGAACACGGCATCTCGTCAACGATTGAAAAATACCTTCATCTTCATGAAGGGGACACGTTGACTCAGTTGATTCTTGATCAATATCATTTGATTCGGGAAGAAGAAAAAGAACGTGTGTCTTAATCAAAAATCGCTTCTGTCACCTGACAGAAGCGATTTTTTAGTGTTTCCCGAATTCGAGATAGGTCGTTGTTTGTTTTACGTGAAGTGGAACGTCTGTCTCAGACAACGGAAGACTGAAGTAGTAGCCTTGTACGTAGTCACATGATTCCTTGAGTAACCATTCGAGTTGAGCGGATGTTTCCACACCTTCCATGAGAACTTTCATACCAAGGTTGTGACCGAGTTGAATCATCGAGCGGACGATGGCCTCTTGATTGCGGTCGGTGAACAGGTTCTCGATAAACGACCGATCGATTTTCAGCACTTGCACAGGAAGTTCCCGAAGTTGGCTGAAAGAAGAATAGCCGGTCCCAAAATCATCGAGAGAAATGAGGATTCCGAGCTGATGCAACTGTGTCAGTTTTTCACGAGTCGAGGCCTCATATGAAAGCATCGAGGACTCGGTCACTTCCAATTCGAGATACATCGGGTCCATCCCCGTCTCCAAAAGAATGGATTGTAGCGTATCAACAAAGTCTTCGCGCGCAAATTGGAGCGGGGAAACGTTAAGGGATAATGTAAAGGGACGTATCCCAGTTCGTTGCCAACGCACCCAAGCGCGACAACCTTCCCGAATGACCCAATGACCAATCGAATGAATTAACCCCGTGTTTTCCGCAATCGGGATGAAGTCAGATGGCGCAACCTTTCCGATTTGTGGATGTTGCCATCGAAGTAACGCTTCCGCGCCTTCTAATCGATTCCGCTTCAAATCGATTTTCGGTTGATAGACAAGTGTCAGTTCGTTTTTACTTAGTGCGGTGACGAGTGCTTTTTCTATCTCGATATTGCGCAAGAGTTGAGGTCGTGATGATTCTTCGAATAATTTGATATTATTCTCTCCATCTTGTCTGGATTCATCAGCGGCAAGACGAGAAAATTGAATAAGTTCTTCGGAAGAAGCACTATCCTTAGGGAAATGACTGATTCCCGCACTCATCGTCAATTCAAGAGTCGTGCCATCCACGTCGAAGCTGGATGAAATCGCCTTAATACATTTTTCAGCCTTTTGATGAGCGAGCGAACTGCGTTGCGCAAATAGTAAAATGACAAACTCGGATGGTCCGATTCGTGTCAATACATCGTCTGGGTGAATCGTATGTTTGAGGCGGTCAGCGACTTGAATGATCAACTCATCTGCTCCGTGATGCCCGAGAATGTCACTTAGGAAACGCCAGCGGTTTACGTCGATGTATAAACAGGCGACCGAACGTTCTTGTGAGATACATTCCTTCAAGAGGGCATCCAGTTTATGCCGATTTGGTAAGTCCGTCAATGCATCGTGAAAAGCCATATGTTCAATCAGACGCTGAGAGGCGACTGCTTCGGTCACATCTCGGATGAACCAGAGTACTTGATTGTTTGAACCATCTTGAAGTGGATAAGACGTCACTTCTAACGTACGATGATTCGTGTCAATTTGTACCGGCTGATAGAACGGCTGTTGAGCCGACAGCAAAGGATGATAATCCTGAAAAAAGGGTTCTGTCGCATGTCCCTCGAATAAGTGAGCGAACGCTTGATTTTGATATTGGATTTCACCATCGCTTGTCGTCGTCACTACAGCATCCGTTGTCGATTCTAAAATCGTCGTTTGAAAGAGGTCACGTTTTTGGATTTGTCGTTCTAACGTATACGCAATAAAGTACATTCCGAATAAGAGAAACACGATGCTCGTGACTAACCATGCGAGTAGGGTCGGATCAATCGGAACCTGCCTGGCGGGTGAAGCATCAGGAATGATAGTCGTTGCCCGCATTCCAGCAAGGTGCATACTGAAAATAGCTGTCCCCATCAGAAGGGAGAACATCAGTTTCACGGAAAAAGCGAAATGCTGCGTAGAGTAGGATGAAAAGAAGCCTACCCATAAGGCGAGAAAGGAAGCGCTCCATGCGATACCAATTGAAATCAATACCCATAAGGGATCAAAGTCTAATTGAACACTTTGTATAGCGGTCATCCCGATATAATGCATGCTGACGATTCCAAATCCCATCAAACCGGAAGATTGCAGTAAGGACATCCATGTCGTCTTGCGAGAAATCAAACCGAACGACAGGATGCACCCGACAATCGCCGGAATCATTGATCCGATAATGAGCCAAATCGAATAGGTGCTCTCATGTAAGGACGCATGACCGAGCATGGCCACAAAATGCATGGACCAGATGCCAAGACCTAGCGTGGTACCACCAAATAAAATCCAAGTACGATGAGACGTTGTCACACCTCCTGTGACCCGCTTCGCTAATTCGAGTGCCATCAAGGCTGAAACGCTAGCAATGAGAAAAGCGAGTATCATCAAAAATCCATTGTGACTTGTTGTATGCGTGCTAATCTGTTCCATAGTGTCGATACCTCATAGGGTTATTTAATCCATTCATCACTTCATTATATGCCGAACAATTATAATTACATACAAAAAGATTCAAATGCTATTCTTCCAATCAAATAACGGGTACTACATTGCTGAAGGGGTGCTGATTATGTATAAAAACAAATACATCAACTTGTTCTTATTGGTCTCATTCGGCTACTCATGGCTTATATGGGGAAGTTTGTACTGGTGGACCGATTTACCAATCATGGTCATCGTTATTTTAGGGGCGTTTGGTCCAAGCATTGCAGGGTTTCTCACGATGTATCGACTTCGGGGCGGGGAAGGGGTGACACATCTTCTTCGGAAAAGCATTCAGTTCCAGATGAGTTGGAAGGCGTATGCGATTCCACTTTTGTTGGTACCGTTCTTATTTCTCGTAGCGTATTGGTGGACGGATCGAAGCGGTGCCCTACTCGTTCGCGAACCGTGGTGGGTCGTCCCATACTTTCTCTATATGCTAGTTCTCGGAGGGACGTTGCAGGAAGAGTATGGATGGCGCGGCTATTTGCTGGACGCCTTACAAGCAAGACTCTCTCCACTTCTAGCTAGCCTGTCACTCGGGGTCCTTTGGGCGATGTGGCATATTCCTCTCTTCTTCATGGCTGGAACAGGACAGGCGAATTTGTCATTTTGGGCGTACGGCTTAGCCGTGATGGCATATACGATCATCATGACTTGGGTATACAACGGTTCGTCGCGCAATTTATGGTCGGCCTTTCTCATGCATACGATGTTCAACGTAATGTTCGTGATGGTCGGGTTCGAAGCGGAAAGTGGTTATCCAATCGGGTTTATTCATTTGACAATCACATTATGGACCGCTGCGATTTTAGTCATTTGGAAAACGTACGGTAAATTGAATTATGAGCCGCTCGAAGAAATGATTCCCTCGTACCCGAGTGTTACGCAACGAATTCGTGAGGGTAAAGAGTAAAACAAAAAAGAAAAGGGAGTGGCCGTCTTGAATTTTCGTGCACTCGAACAATCAGACGTGAAATCCTTGCAGCGCTTATTTATGGAGAGTTTGAGTGACTTGATTCGACGAGAGCGGTTTGAAGATGCCGATTTGCTCGATGAAGAAGTGGCGCGTCTGAACACGACGATTCAAGATCATTTCGATGATGACACCGTTGATCTGTACGTTGTAGAAGAGCACGGAATCCTTGTCGGAGCAGGGGCGTTATTACCTCCGAATGATATCATCTCAGGCAACATACAAATTGAGCGTGATGCGATTGAGCTAGGGAGTGTCTATGTGTCACCACGAATGCAGCAGCGAGGTGTCGGACAATTCCTGTTAGAAGAGATGATGCGTGAAATTTCGGTTCGAGGGAAGAAGGTCTTTTATTTAGATGCCGGATTCCCGAGCGCACAAGCCTATTGGCAGAAACGATTGGGTGAGCCGTCTCATATCCTCGAACATTATTGGGGACCTGGGGCATCCCATATGATTTGGCAAGTCCATATCAAAAAAGGAACTTAGCTGAGTGCTAAGTTCCTTTTTTAGTAATAAAATCGCATGAATTGATGAATGCCGGATGCCGTTGCTTCAGCCATTCGTTGACGATATGTCGTACTCGTTAAATGTGAGCGGTCGCTTGAATTACTGATGAATCCATATTCGACAAGGGTAGAAGGTGAAACGTTACGTCCAACCACGTAAACGTTCTGATATTTGACCCCACGGTTTTGAATCGTGGAAATTCGTGAAGCAATTTCTTTATTGATACTTGAGCCGAGACTACGGCTGGCGGAAACGTAAGGGTTTGTCGTATAACTTTCTGACGTCGGGACGAGTACCTCGTGTCCATGTGCCGTGTTATAAACGGAAGAGTTCGCATGAAGACTGACGAACACATCCCCTTTATAAGACTTGTTGAGTGACACACGCTGTTCAAGGGAGAGATATGTATCGTTCGAACGAGTCAATTTAACGTTGTAGTCATAGGTGCTCGATAAGATGCCAGCTAGACGTTTCGCGATATCAAGTGCAATCACTTTCTCATAAACAGAGCCATAGACAGCGCCAGGATCGTTTCCACCATGACCTGCGTCGATGACGACCGTTTTACCGGTTCCGTTTGTATCCGTTGGTGTCGTAACAGTCGTAGGTTTCAAGTACTCGGATGCTACATACCCGGTTTTGCCGTTGTATGTGACTTTATACCACGAGTCATAACGGCTGACATATTTGACGACTGATCCAGCTGGAATGACGGTCAAGACATCGCTCCATGAAGCGGCGCTAAGACGCATATTCAAGTTCACGGTCGTTTTATAATAAGAAGACGGGGTTACGGGAGCTGTCGTCGCCGTTAAGTAGTCAGAAGAAACATAACCGGTTTTTCCATTATAGGTGACCTTAAACCATGATCCATAACGGCTCACATATTTGACAGTCGCACCCGATGGAATCGTCGTGACGATGGAACTCCATGAAGCGGCGCTGAGACGCAGGTTCAGGTTGGCAGTCGTCTTATAGTAGTCCGAAGGTGGGACTGGGTCACTCGTAGGTGTTAAATAAGCAGAAGCGACATAGCCCGTCTTTCCATTGAACGTCACTTTATACCATGACCCATAACGACTGACATACTTCACGGTCGCGTCGGCAGGGATCACGGTGACCACATCACTCCATGAAGCAGCGGTGAGGCGCATATTTAATCGGTCTGTTGTCTTATAGTAAGCAGAAGTGTTC
The DNA here is from genome assembly GCF_002009685.1 of Exiguobacterium sp. HVEsp1. GTDB lineage: Bacteria > Bacillota > Bacilli > Exiguobacteriales > Exiguobacteriaceae > Exiguobacterium > Exiguobacterium profundum. Next base: position 482,834 of record NZ_KV917367.1, read on the forward strand.
GAGACCGAAACATATTGAGAAGCGACATAGCCTGTTTTGCCTCCATAACTGACTTTGTACCACGAACCGTATGTACTAATATACGTGACGCTTGAGCCAGATGGGATTGTCAAGAGGACTGGGCTCCAAGTAGCTGCGCTGAGGCGAAGATTTAAGTTGGCGGTAGTGGTATAGGTCGAGGCGGCTTCGGCGACAGTCGATTGAATGCCGGAAGAATCCAATTGGAACGGGACAATCGCTGTCCCGGATATTGCAAGTGAAGAACTAAGTAACAGCTTTAAACTCCATGACGGTTTTGTTTCATTCAATGTTCAAACTCCTTTACTCATTAAACTGGTGACAAGGGCGGCGTATGAGAGTGCATCTAGGTTGTCCCTGTTTATTATATAAGTAAAAAGGAAAAAATGGAGGGAAATATATAATTCATTTACCTTTTTTCTTAAATAAAAAAGACGCCCGAGGCGTCTTGAGCAAATCAGTTTATACGATGCGTGGCATACCTTCATTATTAAAGGTTGCTGGAACGTCGATTTGTACAATGCGTGGTCTTTCTTCAGCATTTATAGTAATCGGTTCTTCGATTTTTACGATACGTGGTCTTTCTTCCGCAAAAGGTTTGAATGAACTTCCGAGTAAAAGGACTGCAGTTGTAATAAAGAAAAATCCAGCTAACTTTTTCATGTTTAATTCCTCCGTTGTATAATGATTTATATGGAAAAAAATTAATACCAATTTTGATCAAGCAACTTACATGTCATCTGAGGATTTTAAAAGCTGGTAGATGTCTTCAGACTGTTCTTTAACAGAATCGAATAAGTTCCCTGAGTAGGTCTCAGGTAAACTCGGTTCGAAAATAGTCACTTTATCAGAGTCGTTTATCATCAAAGTAGCTAAGATCGGAACTTTCACAGTCTGACTTAATAGGGTACTACAAAGTGGAGTACAAACTTTTTGTAGTTGCTCTAATGAGTTAGGTTGCCAACATACAGAGGCTTCAGGAAGAATATATAAAATGTGACCTTCGCTCAATAGCGTTTCACATTGTTTAGATAACAAATCGGAATCCTGTTCAACGTTGATAAATTCATAATCATGAAGTTGTGCTTCATAAGAAGTTTTGCTACTTCTTTTTAAAATTGACAACGATAATTCTGGACCTAAAATGTAAAGCTTTTTAAAGGAACGGTTTGCTTTTAACGTCTTTGAAATTAGTTTCGGAAGACGTTGGTAGTAATCGATTTGAAATGCGTTTACAATGAAGCCTTTAGTAGAAGATAATAACTGTGTCAAATTTTCTAAGCCTTCGAAATGATTTAAGTCATCTTTCGAATATGAATGGTCTACTACCGCAGACGGTTTAGAAGATTTCGACTTAAAGTAGATTTTCGGTTTAATATAATCTTCAGCGAGTAAAAAACTAAGTTTCCCCATGTATACCATCCACCTCCTACAAACTGTTCATCTTAATTGAAAAAAGTAGAACTAAAGTCCAAATCACTATTGATTGACTAGTTAAATCTTATCATGATTAATTGTGATGATGGATAAGTTTGGGTTGGGAAACTTTTGTTTAATATGCTTAATTAAGTTGAGGATTATAGGCTGAATTTCCTGAAAGTACTTCACATGAATAAATTATGAGTGAAGTTCGAAAATGGGGCAAAGGGGCTACTACTAATAATGGAGTACAACTATGGGAATTTAATTAGAGTAGAGCGCTTGCGAAAAAATATGAAACAATCCGTGTTAGCAAGAGGGATCTGTTCAATTTCTTATTTGAGCAAAATTGAAAATAATCAAACATCTGCTAGTGAGGAAGTCCTAGAACTTCTTTTCGAGCGTCTTGAAATTGAAGTACCCCTATATCATGACTTTAGTTACCAATCAGAAAAAGTTATTAAAGAAATAAGAGAGATTTTGAAAGAAGCAATCCTTACTCGAAAAGATCGTGACAAACAAGAGCAAGTCAAAAAATATATGAATCATCCTACGGTTAAACAATCCAAATCGGTGTATATGACTCTCATGGTCACATTGGCCCGTTTTGGAGTAATGCCAGGGGGGGATTCGAAATATGTAACGGAAGTAGGTTGGATTGAAGATCAACTTTCTGCTGATGATCGCATTCGATATTACACAGTGAAAGCACTTCAATATTTTCAGGAAAATGAAAAAGAACTATCATACAAATTAATCGAAGAAGTAACAAATAAATTACCTCATTCAGGAATACCTGATTGGGAGGCTGCAGATATTCGTTACATTACGGGCGCGTTATATTTCCGATTTACCGACAATATACAAGCTCTTGAAAATCTTCAAGCTTCATTAAAATATTTTCAAGAAAATTTTTGTTTGGAGCGAATGATAGAGTGTCATATGTTGATTGGACTAACTTATAAACGACGAAAACGATATGCAGATGCTCTCTCTTACAATCAAAAAGCTTTAAAAGTCGCCAATGCAACTGATTTAAGAAACTATTATGGAATGCTCTATAACAATATAGGAGAAATCTATTCGTTATTAGGAGAACAAGATAAGGCACTTACGTACTTCATGGAAAGTTTTGAATACAAAGTGGATATTAGAAGTAAGCTATTTAGTGTGTTATCACTGGTAGAGGTAAATGCAAAACAGGAAAATGAACAAGGTGTCTTAGATTGGTTAGAAACAGGCCACGAATTGATGCAACAACATGAAGCGGTCGAAGAATTCAATCAGCACTTTAATATCTATTGGAATCACTTTAAGGATAAGAACTCTCAAAAGCTTATGGAGAGCCTAAAAAGTGCCGTGACTTATTTTGAAGATCACGATGAGTACGTATACGCAAAAAAATATGCCCTTTGGTTAGCGAAAGAGCTAAGGGAGAATGGGAAATACAAGCAAGCAACAGACTATTACGAAAAAGTAATTTCAATCATGTCACAAGCAGAATGACGCTCGAAGAGAGCGTCATTTTTTATGGGATAAGTACTTCTTCGAGTCATTTTATGGTGTCGTGAAATAATGCACAGTCCACACTTGTTCTTGGACGAGGCGTTCGTCTTCTATATGACCGTTAAGGACCTGCTGTAATAGGTGAATCAAATGTTTTTGAAGATTCGCATCATGTGAACCACTATGCAAAATTTCCTCTTCGCTCGCAATAATGTAAAATCCACCAAGGCGTAATGGCACGTGCTTCCGAATCAAAGCAGCGGCAGATTGAAACTTCGCTTGCTCCCCCATGTGAGGTACGTCAATCTCAAAACGTCCCAATTGATTAAAATCTCCAATCTCTGAAAAAGGCGGGTCACGATGATCCAATGGCAAGTCCTCCGATCCTAGCAATCTCTTTATAATCAGTATATCTTGTTTTTGGCTTAAAACGTGTAAAAATAAATGGATAGGGTATCCTACATCCACGAAAATGCATCGGTTTCTTTCCTTTCTATATATTGTCAAAGGATTCCTTCCAAATTAGGCAAAAAAGAGTCAAAAATAACACGGTCGACATGACCGTGTTATTGCATGATGTGCTCTTTTGAGGTTGGTAGTTCACAGATGAATGTACTGCCCTCTCCATATATCGATTCGACATGGAGTTGACCCTCATGCGCTTTGGCAATTTCTTTACAAATTGCGAGACCGAGTCCGGTACCACCGATTTTTCGACGGTCCGAATTATCGACTCGATAAAATTTACCGAAGAGATGAGGGAGTGAGGCACTTGGTATTCCCATACCATGGTCTCTTACTTTCATCACGACCTCTTCATCTACGCGTTCGAGCGATACAAGGATATTCCCGCCATCTGGCGAATATTTGATGGCGTTACTTAATAGGTTGCCGAGCAATTGACGCATCCCTTCTAAGTCCGCATCAATAATGAAATCTTGTTCGGTATCGGTGTCGATGAACAGCTCATGTCGGTCCGTCGTTTCCTGATAAAACGCGACACTATCTGTGACGAGCTGATATAAGTCGACCGGTTCCCACTCGAACGCTTGTTTTCCAGACTCCATTTTTTGAAGATCTAAGAAATCGTTGACGAGATAGGAAAGGCGTTTCGCTTCATCGTGGATCGTCTTCAAATACAGTTCACGACGACTTTCCTTCAAATCACGTGACAGCATCAGCTCGGTAAATCCGTAAATCGAGGACAAAGGCGTCCGTAATTCATGCGAGACGGTCGAGACGAGTTCAGATTTCATCCGATCAATCTCCGTTTCGGCCGTGACGTCACGTAAGACGAGCATCGTTCCACGAAGTCTGCGGTCCCGATAGACGCTTTCAGCATAAAGTTGAATGAAGCAATCGCCTTGGTCGATTGAAATCGTCAGTCCGTCTTCCGGCGGGTCTTGTGTGAAGACGCGCTCGAAGTATCGGACAAACTGTTCATGCTGATCGACCCGTTCCGCCAGCTGTTCGATATCGATATCGATGGCAGAGAGTTCTTCGTATCCTTTGTAGTCGAAGTGTAAATCATCAAACATGCGGATGAAGGCGCGATTGCCGACGACCGTATCATCTTCATAGTTCACATACAAAATGGCTTCCCGTACAGAGTTGATGAGTTGCGCTGTTTCTTTTCGATCCTGCTGCATCTGACGATAAAGCTGCATGCGGAGAAGTGAGATGGCGAGTTGGCTTGCGAATGCGTTCAACTCCGATTTTTCACTGGCATCGTACTGTTCGTCGTAACGAGCCAAGTAAAGACAGCCAATCAGACTATTATCCGATGGGTCCATGATAGGAATGACCGTCTCATAGATATAATATGGATACGTGTGTAACGCATCGACGACCCGCTTAGAAGTGGCGGCCGGTAACTTTGAAATCATGACTCGTTTAAGCAAAAGGGAATCTTTCTTTAGACTTTCTTGTTGATCTTCGGTCATCTCTTTCGGTACGACAGACGTGATTTCTCCGTCTTTGGTGAGTAAGAGGGCACCGAACTCAGATTTTGTAAGCAACACAATCTTTTCAATGACAGAAGAGTAATCGAATAGTGATTCTTTCGAGGCCAATACTTCAATCAACTCATTGCGATATTGAAGATTGATTTCGTTTAATTTCGATTCGTTCAATACGTTTTCGAGCTTTTCTTTCTTCGCTTTCAGTCTGCTGTTCTGGTCGGCCATCCGTTTGATGAGCGGGCGTCCGATTAATAAGATGGCACTGATGAACATGACGAGCCCAATCATCCAAATCCATCGGAGAGCAGTGAGTTCGAGAGTGGAGACATTCCCATCTCGAACGAACCAGGCCCCAATCAAGGTCAAAACCAGACTGAATCCACAGACACTATATAAAATACTGAGTATTTGACGACTGTTCAATTGTTCAATCCACTTGCTGATCATTCGTTCTACTTCCTTCCTTGAACATAAAAAACGATAGGTCATCTTTTCCTTGCCCTGAATTCTATGAGACCGGGAAGGGAAAATGAAACAATTTGCTTATACGAAGTGTTTAAAATCATATACACATAATGCGATTTACCCAAAATACATGAAATGTACACGTGTCAACCTGCTTTGCGTTGACATTGTCTGATGAAGTGATTATTTTGAAGTTAAGATAAAAAGGAGTGTGAGTCTATGCTATCGATTGAACCTTCTGCTTTGACTGAACGAGACACATATAAATTTTTGATTGGCAGTATTGTTCCAAGACCGATTGCGTTTGTCACAACACAACATGGGGACGTGATTAATGCCGCCCCGTTTAGCTACTTCAATGTAGTCGCATCCAATCCTCCGCTCGTCTCTGTCTCGGTTCAACGAAAAGATGGCGTGATGAAAGACACGGCGCGTAACGCACTCCGTACGAATGAACTGGTGATTCATGTCGTAGATGAGACGAACGTCATCAACGTGAACGAAACGGCCGCCAACCTTGCGTCAGATGAGAGTGAGCTATCTCGTACGGACTTTACGCTTCAACCGAGTGATGTGATTTCAACGCCAGGGGTCAAAGAAGCGAAAATCCGTTTTGAATGTGTGCTCCATCATCACTTGCCGATTGAACATGACGGAAAAACGACTGCCGATCTATTGATTGCACGAATTGTCCGTTTTCATATTGATCGAGAGTTATACAGTCAAGGACGCATCGATGCCAAACGGCTAGCGCCTGTCAGTCGGATGGCGGGCAATAGTTATGCGACCCTTGGGGAACTATTTGATGTGAAGCGCCCAGAATAATCGATAAACGTGCCCGTTTTTTCTAAAGAACGGACACGTTTTTTGGGTAAAGAAATAGGAAGCGCATTTGGGTGCGGTATTTCTTTCTTTCCGATACTCGCTTGTGTCACAATAAAGTCAGAACATTCTAACTTTCAGTCATCCTAGACCAGAGAAAAAAGGGGAGTCCGTCATGTACCGTCCAACTGTCCAATCGATTATTACCGCTATTGAAACCGTGATTGTCGGAAAAGAAGAAGTCATCGCAAAAAGTCTCACTGCCTTGCTAGCAGGTGGGCATGTATTACTTGAAGACGTACCAGGAGTGGGGAAAACGATGCTCGTTCGTACGTTCAGTCGAGCGATTGACTTAGATTTTAAGCGCATTCAATTCACGCCGGACATGCTGCCATCCGACTTGACCGGGATTTCGATGTATAACCAAAAAACGAGAGAATTTGAATATCGACCAGGTCCGCTCATGGGTAACATCATTTTAGCGGATGAAATCAATCGGACCTCACCGAAAACGCAATCAGCTCTTCTCGAGGCGATGGCTGAGCGAAGTGTGACAGTGGACGGGGAATTGAAAGTGTTACCGTCACCTTTCTTCGTCATGGCGACACAAAACCCGATTGAGCATGAAGGGACGTATCCGTTACCGGAAGCACAGCTGGATCGCTTCTTACTTAAAATCGAGATGGGCTATCCGACGTTTAATGAAGAGATTGCGCTGTTGTCACGTTTTGAAAAAGAAGAGCCGCTCGAGGCGCTTCAGAGCGTGATCACGAAGCAAGAAGTCGAACTGATGCAACGTGAAGTGAGAGACGTGCATGTGTCGAGTGCCGTTAAACAGTACATCGTGCGATTGGTGCATGAGTCTCGAAAAGATCCGCATACGTATTTAGGCGGGAGTCCGCGAGCTACACTTGCGTTGATGAAAGCGGCTCAATCGTGGGCGTATATCCATAATCGCGATTTCGTCTTGCCGGATGATGTAAAGGCGATGGCGACGAGTGTGCTCGGACATCGCGTCCTTTTGACAGCGGAAGCGCGATATAAAGGGAAGTCACCGAATCAGTTGATTCAAGACTGGTTAGATACGTTACCTGTCCCGATGGATCGTGAGGTCAATGAAGTATGAAAAACTGGATGAAGCTGTTCGTTGTATGGGCGGCGGCATTCGGATTGTATGCATTTGCCCGCATCGAAGGCAGTATCGTCGCCTCGACATTATGGTGGTCGTTCGTCGTGTTGACCGTCTACTGGACGCTCTTTATGATTTATCCGGTCACGGCGGCAAATGTGGTGCGCCGTGTGACAACGAAGCGACTTGTCTCTGGACAAACAATGGACGTCGAGTTACGAATTGAACGGAAGTATCCTTTCTTGATTGGGATGGTCACGTTAGAGGAGCGATTGCCACAACGTTTGACGGATGAAGACAAGACGATTGTCGTGCCGGTGGACCGTTTTTTCCGACAAGCAGAAGTCGTCCAGTATGAGGTCGGGGCGATCAAGCGTGGGATTCATGTCTTTAACCGCACCGTGCTCCATGTACGCGATGTGTTCGGTTTGTTCGACCGGAAGCGGACGTTGCGACTCGAAACGGTCGTCGAGGTGTCGCCTGCCGAATTGCCGTTTGATTTACCTCGAGACGAACATGTCGGCGGTCGTGGGGAACAATATCGTCAAATGCGGACGTATACCGAAGTGGCCAATACGACCAGCGGAGTTCGGGAGTATGCGGCAGGAGACCGAATCGGACGGATTGATTGGAAGGCATCCGCACGTCGAGGGAACTTGATGACCAAGACGTTTGACCAGGAACAAGAGAAGAAGCTCTCGCTCGTATTCGTGCCTGCCGTCTCTGCCGAGTATGAAGAGGCATTTGAACGCTCATTATCCTTACTCGTTGGGGCGATTCGTCAGTTAGAACGAAAAAATCTGCCGTTTGAGCTCTACGTCATTGAAGAGCAGGTGCGACTGTTCCATCTTCCCGACCAGAGTGCGGAAGTCGGCCATTACTTATTGACTGCCACGCCAGAAGCCGAGGGGCGTCTCGTCGAACGAGTGAAGCAAAATCTGCCTCAACAAACTGGAGATTTGATTTTGATCAGTCCGTTTGAAACGACGTCCATTCGAGAGTTGATTCACGAGACACAAGGTAGCTATCATCTCTACACGGCAGTAAATGAGGTGACGGTATGAAGACATGGGTAACCCGAATCGTCTATACGGCGCTTGCCGCCTATTTGTTGTCGTTCTGGATTGAGCCGATTGTCGGAAGTACGACGTTCGATGTGACGTGGCCGTTTTACTTCCTGCTTATCGTGCCGATGTTAGCGAGTCTTCTGCCGTGGGCTGCTTTCCTTGGAATCTCGCTTCTTCATTTCCTCGTCATCTTGTATGTCTATCATGGCAGTATGCTGGACTGGTTTGGACTATGGATGGAAGATTTGATGGGTGTCATGAGCGGTGAGCTGCCGAATGAGGCAATTTTCTTTTCTGCCATGGCGCTGATCGGCTTGTTGTTCGCCGTGCTTGTCGGACGAACCTATCCAAGTTACAGTTTTGCTCTTGGAACGATCATCTCGACACTTGGGGTTATGGCTTATTTTGATACGTGGACGTTGTATGACGGGGAAGGCAATATCCTGTATGCCATCGTCACATCGCTCCTCTTATTATTTGTCACCGATTTGGCGAAGCGACCGAGTCAATCGCTCGTCCGATTCGTCAGTATCGGACTACTCCTCAGTGTCGTCGTGGCTCTCGCAAGCGCTTCACCTACGCTTGAAGGCGATTGGTCTGATCGAATCACTACGAGCTTCCGGAATGCGACGACGGAAGGGGATGGGAGTGGTCCGGGCCGAGTTGGGTATGGGGTGAACGACGAATCGCTAGGTGGTCCGTTTGAACAGGATGACGGCATCGTCTTCATCGCTCGCGGCGTGCCGGCCCGCTATTGGCGCATCGAATCCAAGGCGATTTATACAGGGAAAGGTTGGGTTGAGGCACCGGTTCTTGACTCGAACTACAATCGTGGTCAGTTGGTGGACTCGGAAGTGGATACGACACCGGAACAGGCATTGTTACGTTTTGAGCGCCGACAACCGTTCGTTCCTTACGGTGGAGAATATCCGCAAGCTATCGAAACAGAGTCCGGTACCGAATTTCGAGTCGGTGATATCGAACGGACTTTCCCGAACGAGACGATTACGATGCAACCGTCCGGAAAGATTGTATTTGAAAATGAGGAACAATCGACTCCGCGGACGATCCAACTTCGTTATAGTGTCCCGGCTTTCTCTGAAGAACAACTGGCATTAAATGAAGAGATCACATCGCTCACGGAAGAAGAGCAACAGGTCTATTTACAGCTACCGGAATCGTTGCCAGAGCGTGTACGAAATTTAGCCGCTGACATTACGGCGGAGAGTGAGACACCGAACGAGAAGGCGGAAGCGGTAGAAGCGTATTTCCGAAATGGAGAATTTCAATACGATACCGAAAATGTGGCACAACCGGAGGGGGACACGGATTATGTTGACCAGTTCCTGTTCGACACACAAATCGGGTATTGCGATAACTTCTCGACGTCAGCTGCCGTGTTGTTGCGTGCGAACGGCATACCGACGCGTTGGGTAAAAGGGTTTACGATGGGTGACACACGAGGGGTCGTTCAAGGTGAAGAAGAACATACGATTCGAAATCGTCACGCCCACTCGTGGGTCGAGTATTTCATTGAAGGCGCGGGCTGGGTCCCGTTAGAAGCGACCATCAGTTTCTCGGACGCCAACTTATTGCAGATGGAACGAGAGACGGATACGGAAGACACGACACCGGCTGCGAACGATCCCCAAGCAAATCAGGACAATGATACGCAAAACCGTCCGCAAGAAGATTTGTTGATCGATGACGTGACGACAGGTGATGTTCAAGAGGAGGCACGCAACATGCCCGTGTTGGGATGGGTTGTCATTCTCTTCCTCGTGGCGGTCCTCGTTTGGAACCGGAAAATCATCGCGCGTCAAATCATGTATGTCTGGTGGATGAGTCGTCCGCTCACGGATGGGCGCCTCGTCTCGATGCACCGCTATTTGATGAAACGACTGCGTGCGAACGGATTCAAAATTGAGGGACGTACGCCTTCGGAACTCGCCAAAGAGGTCGACGCCTACTATGAAACGAATGATATGACCCGTCTGACGGCTTTGTTTGAGCAAGCTATTTATGCGGAACAAGAGCCGAATTCAAAATATAAAGAATATTGGAAAATCATGATTCGTCGAATTATGAGTTGAAGTGACGGGATGCATCAAGTAAGATAGACGCATTAGTTAGATAATTGAACATGGCATTCCTTCGTATATACTCGTGAATTGGCGCGAGAGTCTCTACCGGACCACCGTAAATGGACCGACTATGAAGGAGCACGTTTCGTATACAAAGAAAAGGGCGTGCTTCTTCTTCGGTTTGGGTTGATCTGGGGGAGGGGCGCGTCCTTTTTTTGAGGAGAAGGCAGAAAGGTGGAGATTTCGTGAAAGTAGAACAAGAAATGATTTTGGTGCTTGATTTTGGTGGTCAGTATAACCAGTTGATCACACGTCGTGTCCGTGACCTTGGCGTATACAGCGAGTTGCATTCACATAAGATGACGGCAGCGGAGATTCGCGAATTGAACCCGATCGGCATCATCTTCTCGGGTGGACCGAACAGCGTATACGCGGAAGGTGCATATCGTTGTGATCCAGAGATCTTTGAACTGGGTATTCCAATCTTCGGGATCTGCTACGGGATGCAACTCATGACGCATCACTTCGGTGGTCGTGTGGAACGTGCCGCTCATCGTGAATACGGAAAAGCGACATTGTTCTCAACTCCGGAAGCATCAGTGATTTATAACGGGCTTCCAGTCGAACATACAGTATGGATGAGCCACGGTGACCTCGTCATGGAAGCGCCGGAAGGATTTATCGTCGATGGAACGAACCCGTCTTGCCCGGTCGCTTCAATCAAAAACGATGAGTTGAAAATGTATGGTGTCCAATACCATCCAGAGGTTCGTCACTCGGAGTATGGAAACGACATCTTGAAAAACTTCATCTATGAAGTATGTGGTGCCAAAGGCGAATGGTCGATGGAAAACTTTATCGATCTCGAAGTGGAGAAAATCCGTGAAATCGTTGGCGATAAGCAAGTCCTTTGTGCGCTTTCGGGTGGTGTCGACTCTTCTGTCGTGGCCGCACTCGTTCATCGCGCAATCGGTGATCAGTTGACGTGTATGTTTGTGGACCATGGTCTCCTTCGTAAAGGGGAAGCGGATAGTGTCATGAAGACGTTCGCGGACGGATTCAACATGAAGGTCATTAAAATCGATGCGCAAGAACGTTTCTTGACGAAATTGGCTGGTGTCTCGGACCCTGAGCAAAAACGTAAAATCATCGGAAACGAGTTCATCTACGTATTTGATGAAGAAGCATCGAAACTCGTCGATATGGACTTCCTCGCACAGGGGACGCTCTACACAGACATCATCGAGAGTGGGACAGACACAGCACAAACAATCAAATCACACCATAACGTCGGTGGATTGCCAGAAGATATGAACTTCACGTTGATCGAACCACTCAACACGCTCTTTAAAGACGAGGTCCGTGCACTCGGTACAGAACTTGGTCTTCCTGACTATATCGTTTGGCGCCAACCGTTCCCGGGTCCAGGTCTCGGAATTCGTGTCCTTGGTGAAATCACGGAAGAGAAGTTAGAAATCGTGCGTGAATCGGATGCGATTCTGCGTGAAGAAGTGAAGAAAGCTGGACTTGAACGCGACATCTGGCAATACTTCACGGTGCTCACGCCGATTCGCTCGGTCGGAGTCATGGGTGACGAGCGTACGTACGACTATGCTGTCGGTGTTCGTGCGGTCACTTCAATCGATGGCATGACGTCCGATTGGGCACGTATTCCATGGGATGTGCTTGAGAAGATCTCTGTCCGGATTGTAAACGAAGTCAGCCACGTTAACCGTGTGCTGTATGACATCACGTCTAAGCCACCTGCAACAATCGAATGGGAATAAGCTGAACAGAGGGGATATCCCCTCTGTTTTGTCTTAAAACCGAACATTAACGTTTTTTATCGTTGTAAAATCCGTGAATTTAGTTGACATTCTATTTTCACGCTGATACGATAAGAACGTTCTTATTATAACCGAACAATTATAAAATATTTTGCCGTATAATGTCGGGGATATGGCCCGAGAGTCTCTACGAAATCACCTTAAATGATTTCACTACGGCGAGACATAGATGAGGGTGTATGCCCTCGTATGTTTCGCGTGGGGTCCTCGGTCATTTGCCGGGGACCTTTTCTCGTTTTACGGCGAGTACAAGGAGGAAAACAAATGAGCACACAGCTCAAGCAAGAACAGCAACAATCATCAACAACGAGTCGGATCGATCGTTACTTCCAACTCACAGCACTCGGTACGAGTGTCCGCACGGAACTGGTCGCAGGATTTACAACTTTCCTCGCGATGGCGTACATTCTTTTCGTTAACCCGAACATTCTTGGGGCAGCGGGTATGGATACAGGAGCGGTCTTCGTGGCGACAGGTCTTGTTGCAGTCGTCGGTTCATTGACGATGGGACTTCTCGCGAACTACCCGATTGCGATTGCGCCGGGCATGGGCCTTAACGCGTTCTTCGCATATAGCGTCGTCATCGGGATGGGTATTTCTTGGCAAACGGCTTTGTCAGGTGTACTCGTATCAGGTCTCTTCTTTATCGTATTGACGTTATCAGGAATTCGCGAAACGATTGTCAACGCGATTCCGGCTCCGCTCAAAATGGCGGTTGCTGCAGGGATTGGTTTCTTCATCGCGTTCATCGGTTTGAAAAACGC
>NZ_KV917367.1:721211-721451 GCF_002009685.1 Exiguobacterium sp. HVEsp1
AACCGAACCGGGCCATTGGAAACTGGGAGGCTTGAGTATAGGAGAGAAGAGTGGAATTCCACGTGTAGCGGTGAAATGCGTAGAGATGTGGAGGAACACCAGTGGCGAAGTCTTTGGCCTGGCCTGTCTGATGTGAAAGCCCCCGGCTCAACCGGGGAGGGCCATTGGAAACTGGGAGGCTTGAGTATAGGAGAGAAGAGTGGAATTCCACGTGTAGCGGTGAAAAGAGATGTGGTGTGG
>NZ_KV917367.1:2794161-2847549 GCF_002009685.1 Exiguobacterium sp. HVEsp1
GACCAATCGTTGTCGTGTTAGCGACTTTTTAATAATAGCGATTTGACTTATTAAAGTCAACCACTTTTTATTATTTTTTTCGCTTCCTGAAGTTTGTTTCGTGAACAACATCAGCGACGTTTATTAATATATCAGCATCCTAAAAAATCGTCAACTGTTTTTCTAAAAAAACTTTATTTTTTCTTTTTACATGACTGAAAGAAAAAACGGTCGTGGATTGACCCCTGAGAAGGAGTAATCCACAACCGCTTGATCATTATGACGACTTAGAAGACATCTGTTTCTTTGTTTTCTTCTTCACTGTTTCTGATGAAGTCGACTCCACAACTTGTCCAGTCTGTTGGAAGCGATGAAGCATTAATACCTGATAGGCGTTCGCAAACACCAATGTGGCTAGTGCCGGCCAGAGCAATGGAATCTCGTCCGTTGTTTGCAAAGCTGGAATCCATTCAATTAACGTAATGACAGTCATTAAGAAAAGTGTCGGGATGAAAGCACTCTTATTTGTTTGTTTCGCCTTACTCGCAGCAACGACCCAAGCGACAATGAGTAACACAAGCATCTCACCGATGTAACGCCACATGTGATCATTTCCAAATGCGAGCATCCGTAAGTAGACGGCATCAAAAATCGCAAATGCGATTAATAACACTTGAACGCGATTCCATAGACGTGGTCCTCTAAACAAGTCGAGTCCGACCCGATGAATAATCAAATAGGCAAAGAAACCCATCATGCTGATTCCCGTCCATGTACTCGAGTAACTAAGCGCCGTGACAATTGCCTCCCAGGACTGACTGACCAAATAACCCGGGTTCGCCAATAAATTCATTAGGAACCCGAACAACGTCCCGAATACGAGCGTTGTCCAAAACAAACGTAAAAAACCTTGTACTTTCATCTCTCACCGATTCACCCTTCTATTTGTTTAATGACTGCTTGCGCCAACTCATCATACGTATGCTCGAACGGATGTCCATCCCGATAGACAGAAGGTGCAAAGTCCTCTTCATTGTCGTACGGTTGGCCGAGCGGGATTTGAGCAAGTAGCTTACTCTTCAATGCTTCTGAAAGCTTTTCTCCACCGCCGTAACCGAATACGTATTCTTTTTCACCAGTTAGCTTACTTTCGAAATAAGCCATGTTTTCAATGATACCTAATAGTTTGTGGTTCGTTTTGATTGCCATCGCTCCGGCACGAGCCGCAACGAATGCTGCTGTCGCATGAGGTGTCGTGACAATCAATTCCTGACATGATGGGAGCATCGAATGGATATCGAGCGCGACATCTCCTGTTCCTGGCGGTAAATCGAGCAAGAGATAGTCAAGATCGCCCCACTCGACGTCATTAAAGAAGTTATTTAACATTTTCCCGAGCATCGGTCCACGCCAGATGACCGGCGCATTGTCTTCCACGAAGAATCCCATCGAGATGACTTTCACGCCAAAACGCTCGACTGGAATGATCTTCTCGCCGCGAACAACCGGTCGTTCCTCGATGCCGAGCATATCTGGAACACTGAAGCCGTAAATATCCGCATCAATCAACCCGACCTTTTTACCCGCTCGCGCAAGCGCGACAGCCAAGTTGACGGATACTGTCGATTTTCCTACGCCACCCTTACCAGAAGCGATGGCGATAAAGGTCGTCCCTGAGTTTTCACGGAGGATTGCCGGTTTCGTCGCCTCTTTCAAACTTTCATCATTCAATGCCTCAAAGCGAAGCCCGACCGTCTTAAAGCCTTTCCCCTTGAGCAACGTGACGATTTCTTGTTGTAACTGAAGCTGTTCCCCGCTCCCAGTTTGACCGAGTGCCACTTTTACACTGACATAGTCTTCTTTGATTCGAATGTCTTTTACTCCTGCTGTATCTCCAAGCGTTCGGTTGATCGTCGGATCAACAAGCCCCGCCAATTCCTCGCGTACTTGCTCTACTGTAAGCATATTGCTTCCCCCTTCTAACTGTTTCGATATCAGTATATCAAAAAAAGCGTTTTCTTGACGGATTCGGAATCGACTATTTCAAACAAAAAACTCTCCACCCGAAAGGATGGAGAGTTCGAACCACATCACGAAGATTAACGCTTCGAGAATTGTGGTGCGCGACGTGCTGCTTTAAGACCGTATTTTTTACGTTCTTTCATACGAGCGTCACGAGTTAAGAAGCCTTTTTCTTTGAGGCTTGGACGGAATTCTGGGTCCGCTTGAAGAAGCGCACGTGATACGCCGTGGCGAATTGCTCCAGCTTGTCCAGTATATCCACCACCGTTAACGTTAACGATTACATCGTATTTACCTTCTGTTTCAGTCAATACGAGTGGTGATTTAGCCATCATGATCAAAGTCTCATGACCGAAGTATTCTGAGATATCGCGGCCATTTACAACAACTTTACCGTCACCTGCAACGAGGTGAACGCGAGCCACCGAGTGTTTGCGGCGGCCTGTTCCGTAGTAACGTACATCTGCCATCGTTTAGTTCCTCCCTGTGTCTCGATTAACCGCGAAGTTCGTAAACTTCTGGTTTTTGTGCTTCGTGCTTGTGTTCAGCTCCAGCGTAAACGTGGAGTTTGTTGAATTGTTGACGACCGAGTGATCCTTTTGGAAGCATCCCTTTGATCGCGAGTTCAAGCATACGCTCTGGACGTTTTGCGAGAAGCTCTTTTGCAGTTTGTGATTTCAAACCGCCTGGATGACCTGAATGACGGTAGTAGATCTTGTCATTCAATTTGTTACCAGTCAATTTGATTTTCTCAGCGTTGATGATGATGACGTGGTCTCCGCAATCAACGTGTGGTGTGAAAGTCGGCTTGTGCTTACCGCGAAGAAGTGAAGCTACTTCACTAGTCAAACGACCAAGTGTTTTGCCTTCTGCGTCGATAAGGAGCCATTTGCGTTCTACTTCAGATGCTTTAGCCATGAATGTTGTGCGCATGTGGAATACCTCCTAGAAATGTCTGTTCACTTAATTTTTTGATGCTTTATCATAATCCTAGTTTACGGGGCTAAGATTGTGGTTCATCTCTAAATTTGAAAATGAAATGCCAATGAATATAATACGATTTTATAAGGGGAATGTCAATCTACTTTTTCATAATTCACATTCCACAAATACAAACCGTGTGGGGGGGCGGTAATCCCCGCTACACGGCGGTCCTTCGCCTCTAGCATTTGTGTGATATCTGCGGGCTGATACTTGCCTCTCCCTACCTCGATGACCGTCCCTACCATGATACGGACTTGGTTGTATAGAAAACCTGATCCAACGAAACGGAATATGATCTCGTCTCCCATTTCGAGCACTTCTGCTTCATAGATAGTACGGACCCGATCTTCGACTTCTGCCTTTGTCACAGAGAACGACGTAAAGTCGTGGGTCCCAATCAACCGCTCCATCGCTTGACGCATCGCCTCAAGGCTCAGCTTATACGTCACGGTCGCAGCATAGTGCCGACGAAACGGATCCTCGGTCTGACGGATATGGTAGCGATACTCTTTTCGCTTCGCACCGTAACGTGCGTGGAACGTATCGTCTATTTCTTCCGCCTGTTTAACGAGGATATCGTCTGGTAGCATGGCGTTTAACGCTTTGACGAAACGCTCAGCCGGCATCTCTAACGACGTATCAAAGTGAATCACCTGCCCTAACGCATGGACGCGAGCGTCTGTACGACCTGAGGCGACGATTTTCACCGGATGACGATGCATACGTGCCAAGACAGATTCAATCTCCGCTTGAATGGTATTGCCATTCGGTTGTACCTGATATCCCGCATAATGTGTCCCGTCATAGGCGACAATCAGTTTAATTCGTCTCATCCAATCCCTCTCAATCCAAACAAAATGAGTGTCAACGCGACAAAAATGAGCAATACGGCTGTGTCTCGCGTTTGCCACTTCATCTCACGCAACCTCGTCCGCCCTTCTCCCCCACGGTAGCCGCGGGCCTCCATGGCCGTAGCGAGGTCCTCAGCACGTTTAAACGCGGAGATGAACAATGGAATCAAGAGTGGGATGACCCCTTTTAAGCGGGATTTCCAAGGTCCACTCATCAAATCGACCCCACGCGCCTGCTGGGCTTTCATGATCCGGTCCGTCTCATCCGCAAGCGTCGGTAGGAAACGGAGTGAAATGGAAAGCATCAACGCAATTTCGTGGGCCGGCACACGAATCCGTTCGAATGGCCGTAGCCCCGCTTCAATCGAATCGGTCAATTCCATCGGTGTCGTCGTTAACGTCACGAGTGTCGTCAACATGACGAGATAAAAGAAGCGAAGCGAGACAATCAGCCCCATTCGAATTCCTTCCGAATAAATCGCAATCGGTCCTAATTCGAATAGAAGTGTCCCGTCTCGATTGAATAACAGTTGTAAGATCAACGTGAAGACGATCAAAAATAAGATCATGCGAAGACCGTTCCATAAATAGCGCCACGATAACTGTGACAGTTTGACCGCAAACAACGTGAACGCGAGTAAAAATAAATTCGTCCATAAGTTGTCAGCTAAAAAAACAACTGGGATGAATCCTAAAATGAAGAGCGTCTTGGCACGCGCATCAAGGGAATGAAGCCACGAATGTCCGGGTATATATTGACCGATAATCATGTCGCTCCCCCTTTCAGCCGTTCCGCCACCCAATCCGCCAGCTCGCTCTCGGTTCGTACGAGCGGGATGGACGTTTCTCCAAGAACCGGTGCCATGTCACGAGCGAATCGTAAGACGTGCGGGATGTCGAGCTGGAGACGTCGCACCAGTACCTCGTCTTGGAACAATTCAAACGGGTCCCCATCAAACGCCACCTGACCACGCTCCATCACGATGACGCGCTCCGCATAGGCGAGTACATCATCCATGTCATGCGAGACAAGGATCAACGTAAGGTTCAACTCTTCTCGTAAACGTTTGAATAAGGCGAGCATGTCCCGTCTCCCAATTGGGTCGAGACCCGCTGTCGGTTCATCGACAATGAGCACATCAGGCCGGCTCGCTAAAACACCTGCAATCGCGACACGGCGCATCTGCCCTCCTGAAAGATCAAACGGCGAACGGTCCCATAACGTTTCATCCAAGCCGACGAGACGAAGGGCCTCGTGGGCTCGCTCTTTCGCTTCGGCATCTGTCGCGCCAAAGTTGCGCGGACCGAACATGACGTCGCGTTCGACCGTCTCTTCAAACAATTGGTGCTCTGGATATTGAAAGACGAGCCCAACGCGACGCCGAAGCGGCAAAAGATTCTGTTTCTTGTCACGACGCGTCCGAATCGGGGTGACAATGATATCATCGACCACCACACGTCCGTCAGTCGGGCGCAATAAGCCGTTCATATGTTGAACGAGTGTCGATTTCCCTGAGCCAGTATGCCCAAGAAACGCAACAAGCGCTCCCGACGGAATGGTTACATTCACATCGCGCAGCGCGGTTCGTTCAAACGGAGTATTCATTTGGTATTGATATGTTACTTCTTCAATGCGTATCGGCATAGATGGTTCACCAACTCCGAATGTTGTAGCATCAGACGATCGAGTGGAATGCCACGTGCCTTCAGTTCGAGTTGCATCCGAACGATAAACGGGACATCTAGTTGAATGTCACGAAGCGTATCTGGATGTTGAAACACGTCTTCAGGTGTGCCGGTCATCGCAATCTTGCCTTTCGACAATGCAATGATACGGTCAGCAAACAACACTTCGTCGAGCTCGTGTGTAATGGCGACAACGGTCATCCCTTCTGAGACGAGCTGTCGTACCGTTTGTAACACCTCTTGTCGCCCGATTGGGTCGAGCATGGAGGTCGCTTCATCGAGCACGAGGACACGCGGGCGCATTGCGAGAGCCGCAGCTATCGCAACGCGCTGCTTTTGTCCACCGGATAACTGATGCGGTTCACGGTCCGCTAGTTCCGATAATCCAACGCGCGCTAGACTGTCATCAATTCGACGAACCATTTCTTGACGTGGAAGTCCCATGTTTTCGAGAGAAAATGCCACATCATCGCGCACGGTCGCCCCGACAAATTGATTGTCGGGATTTTGAAAGACGACCCCGATCCGCGTTCGAACGTCCCACACGTCTGCGGCGTTCGACGGATCGAGTGTCTCGACGCGAACTTCCCCCTGTTCAGGAATGAGAAGTCCGTTCCACAACTTCGTCAGTGTCGACTTACCAGAACCATTATGGCCGACAATCGCAAGCCATTCCCCTTTATATACATCGAGCGATAGGCTGTTAAGCGCCGGCTCAGACTGTCCAGGGTAATGAAATACAACATCCCGTACCATAATTTGTGATTCCATAGGTCGACTCCTTTCTGATGTGGAAACAGGGCAATACGTCACCGCATGCCCTGTTGACTGCCTAATGAATTAGACGAGTTCGATGATTACAACTTCTGCACCATCACCGCGGCGTGGGCCGACTTTCATGATGCGCGTGTATCCACCTTGACGTTCAGCGTAGCGTGGTGCCACGTCTTCGAACAATTTTTGGATTGCGTCTTTTTCTCCAGCGTTCTCCTTGCGAACGAATGAAGCTACTTGACGACGGGCATGAAGATCGCCACGTTTCCCAAGAGTGATCAATTTTTCAACGACTGGGCGAAGTTCTTTCGCTTTTTGTTCAGTTGTTTGAATGCGCTCGTTGATGATTAGGTCAGTTGCAAGATCACGCAAAAGCGCCTTGCGTTGCGAGCTTGTACGGCCAAGTTTCGAATAAGCCATTACATTTCCCTCCTTCGGTTGAACTTAGTCTTCTTTACGCAAGCCCAAACCGAGTTCGTCCAACTTGTGTTGAACTTCTTCGAGTGATTTACGTCCGAGGTTACGAACTTTCATCATCTCTTCCTCTGATTTGTTTGCGAGTTCTTGAACAGTGTTGATGCCAGCGCGCTTCAAGCAGTTGTACGAACGAACTGAGAGATCGAGTTCTTCAATCGTCATTTCGAGTACTTTTTCTTTTTGGTCTTCTTCTTTCTCGACCATAATTTCTGCGTTGAGAGCCTCATCTGTCAAACCAACGAAGATGTTCAAGTGTTCAGTCAAAATTTTAGCCCCTAATGATACAGCTTCTTCCGGACGAATTGAACCATCTGTCCACACGTCTAACAAAAGCTTATCAAAGCTAGCGTCTTGACCGACACGTGTTTTATCTACTTCGTAGTTCACGCGTTGAATCGGTGTATAGATCGAATCGATTGGAATGACCCCAATCGGCATATCATCACGTTTGTTATCTTCTGCCTGGACGTAACCACGACCACGGCGAGCAGTCAAACGCATGCGAAGCGTCGCATTGTCAGCGAGAGTCGCGATGTGGAGCTCAGGATTCAAGATTTCAACGTCGCTATCATGGGTAATGTCTGCCGCAGTGACAGCACCGGCACTTGAAACGTTAATCTCAAGCGTTTTCTCTTCTTCCGAGTACACTTTAAGTGCCAACTTCTTGAGGTTGAGTACGATTTGAGTGACGTCTTCGACAACACCGTCAATCGTAGAGAACTCGTGAAGCACGCCATCGATTTGAACCGCTGTTACCGCTGCACCTGGGAGCGATGACAATAGAATTCGACGTAGTGAGTTACCGAGAGTAGTGCCATATCCACGTTCAAGCGGTTCTACTACGAATTTACCAAACGTAGCGTCCTCGCTGATTTCGACCGTTTCGATCTTTGGTTTTTCAATCTCGATCATCTGAACCCCTCCTTGAGTATATCCTGCCGTGCAGTTTGAGCTGCTAAAGTATAAGCTGTCGTGCTAGGTAAACCCCTCACACGCTCAAGCGATTATACGCGGCGACGTTTTGGAGGGCGGCAACCGTTGTGCGGAACTGGAGTTACGTCACGGATTGCAGTAACTTCGAGACCAGTAGCTTGGAGCGCACGGATAGCCGCTTCACGTCCAGCACCAGGACCTTTAACGTTAACTTCTACTGTACGCATACCGTTGTCCATTGCAACTTTCGCTGCAGTTTCAGCAGCCATTTGCGCTGCGAACGGAGTCGATTTACGTGATCCTTTAAATCCAAGGTTACCAGAAGTAGCCCATGAGATCGCGTTACCTTGCGTATCAGTGATTGTGATAATTGTGTTGTTGAATGTAGAACGGATGTGTACCACACCGACTTCAACATGTTTTTTAACTTTACGTTTAGAACGTACGTTTTGCTTACGTTTCGCCATTGTTCAATTCCCTCCTTTACTTCTTCTTGTTCGCTACTGTACGGCGTGGGCCTTTACGAGTACGCGAGTTGTTCTTCGTGTTTTGACCGCGAACAGGGAGACTACGGCGATGACGGATACCGCGGTATGCGCCGATCTCGATCAAACGTTTGATGTTAAGTGAAACTTCACGACGAAGGTCACCTTCAACTTTGATTCCGTCAATTGCTTCACGGATACGGTTGAGTTCATCTTCAGTAAGGTCGCGTGTGCGTGTCTCTTCAGATACGTTAGCAGCCTTCAAAATTTCTTGTGCTTTTGTTTTACCAATACCATAGATGTATGTGAGCGAAATAACGATACGTTTTTCGCGTGGAATATCTACACCAGCAATACGTGCCATGTGTGCACCTCCTCTGAAATTAACCTTGTTTTTGTTTGTGTTTCGGGTTTTCGCAAATTACCATTACTTTACCCTTACGGCGAATAACTTTACATTTTTCGCAAATCGGTTTTACCGACGGTCTTACTTTCATGAGTATACCCTCCTCCTGGAAAAATCGGAGTTACTTATAACGGTACGTAATCCGCCCGCGAGTCAAGTCGTATGGAGACAACTCAACAGTTACGCGGTCACCTGGAAGGATCCGAATGTAGTGCATCCGAATTTTCCCTGAGACGTGCGCGAGCACCGTGTGGCCGTTTTCTAACTCCACTTTAAACATTGCGTTCGGAAGTGGTTCGACAACAGTGCCTTCCACTTCAATGACATCTTGTTTCGCCATCATTTATTCCCCTTTCTATATGAAAATCTTTAGGAGCACAGACGATCTATTGCCATCTACTGTGAGAGAAGGATCCAGAACGGATCAGTATGAAACAATAGAGCCTCATTCACCGGAATCGAGTTTCGTTAAAATCTCGTATCCATCGTCTGTGATGGCGATGGTGTGCTCAAAGTGGGCGCACATGCTACCGTCCACGGTGACAACTGTCCAGTTATCAGCCAGTGTTCGAACATAGCGTTGACCAGCATTAACCATTGGTTCAATGGCTAACGTCATCCCAGTCTTCAGGCGCGGCCCTTTCCCCGGTGGACCATAGTGTGGAATTTGCGGTTCTTCGTGCAAATTTTGTCCAACACCATGACCGACGTATTCGCGGACGACAGAAAAGTCATGTGATTCAACATATGCTTGAATCGCATGCGAAATATCTGTCAATCGCCCTCCAGCCTTGGCGTGCTCCAATCCTTTATACAGACTTTCTTCGGTTACGTCAAGTAGCCGCTGTGTCTCTTCTGTGATTGTTCCCACTGGATAAGTCCAAGCGGAATCTCCATGGTATCCATTATAGTAGGCACCGATGTCGATTGAGATAATATCTCCATCTTTCAATACCCGTTTTCCTGGAATGCCATGAACAAGCTCTTCGTTCACCGAAGCGCAAACACTACCGGTAAAACCGTTATAGCCTTTGAACGATGGCGTCGCACCTTGGCTGCGAATGTAATCTTCCGCAATCCGGTCGAGCTCAAGCGTCGTGATTCCTGGTTTAATGTGCTGTTTGAGCACCTGGTGCGTTCGAGCAACAATTTGCCCAGCCTCACGCATAATCGCAATTTCACGAGGCGTCTTCGTGATGATCATTCAGTATCACCGAGTAATGCTTTGACATCGGCATATACGACATCGATTGGACGATCTCCATCCAATGTACGAAGATACCCTTTTTCAGCGTAAAAGTCAATGAGTGGTTTCGATTGCTCGATGTTGACGTCAAGGCGACGGCGAACCGTTTCCTCTTTATCGTCTTCACGTTGCATGAGCGCCGACCCATCCACATCACAGATGCCTTCCACTTTTGGTGGGTTGAAGATCACGTGATATGTCGCACCACACGTTGGGCAGATCCAACGACCTGTCAAGCGTGGAACGAGAATTTCCGCATCCACATCGATGTTGACGACGTGGTCAATCTGTTTCCCCAAATCTTTAAGCAAACTTTCGAGTGCCTCTGCTTGAGCAACAGTACGCGGGAATCCATCGAGTAAGAAACCTTTTTCTGTGTCATCTTGGCTAAGACGTTCACGTACGATTCCGATTGTTACCTCGTCCGGTACGAGTTCGCCTTTATCCATGAATGACTTGGCTTCTTTACCGAGTGGCGTTCCGCCTTTGATTGCCGCACGAAACATGTCGCCTGTCGAAATGTGAGGGATTTGGTACTCTTCTACGATTTTAGCCGCTTGAGTCCCTTTCCCAGCACCCGGTAAGCCCATGAGTACTAGATTCATCTCGGTTAGCCTCCAGTTTTGATTTTCACGAAGGGCTTGTAAACACGACAGGAAGGAAGGGTCAACCCTTCCTTCCGCTTTAACGGATAAAGCCTTTATAGTGTCGTTTTACAAGTTGACTTTCGATTTGTTTCATCGTTTCGAGGGCTACCCCGATGACGATCAATAAGCTCGTTCCTCCGATTTGAACGGAAGTTGGAAGACCGGCAAGCTTAATGAAGATTGTCGGCATGATCGCCACGAGCGATAAGAAGATCGCTCCGAAGAAAGTCAATCGATACAGCAACTTCGTGATGTACTGTTCTGTTTGCGCCCCAGGACGAATCCCAGGAATATAACCACCTTGCTTCTGCAGGTTTTCTGCCATTTGCTCAGGGTTGACCTGAATAAATGTATAGAAGTAGGCAAACGCAATGATTAACGCAACGTAAATCGACATTCCGATTGGCGCCGTCGTGTCAAAGTACGTCTGTAATTTTTGCGTTGTCTCCGGCGAAGCAATGAAGCTTGCAACAGTTGGTGGTGTTACCATGAAGGAAATCGCGAAGATAACCGGGATAACACCTGCTGCGTTTAGTTTGATTGGCAAGTGCGTTGACTGACCGCCCACTGGGGTACGGTTCGCCGTGCGTTTTGCATATTGGATTGGAATTTTGCGTGCCGCTTGTTGAACATAAATGATCCCAACCGTCACAGCCAAAATAACAAGTGCCAATACAACCAAGTAAACGATATTAATGAACAATGCATCTCCAGCGTTTTGGAGTTTTGTTTCATAAATCTGCGTGAAGATTCTTGGGAACCCGGCGACGATACCGGCGAAGATAATGATGGAAATACCATTCCCAACACCTTTCTCCGTTGTCATTTCACCAAGGAACATCAAGAACGCTGTACCCGCAGTGAGTACAATCGCGATCACAAAGTAAGTTGCCGTTCCCCACGTCTCATTGACGAGACCTGGGTAGAGGCGGTTAAATCCAAACGACAATGAAGTCGCTTGGACAAAGCCTAAGATGATCGTCCCATAGCGCGTGACCGTCGCTAACTTTTTACGGCCCGCCTCTCCTTGTTTAGCCCATTCGGCAAACTTTGGAACGACGTCCATTTGTAAAAGTTGCACAACGATCGATGCCGTAATGTACGGCATGATCCCCATTGCGAACAAGGAGAAGTTCTGTAAAGCATTTCCTCCAAACAAGTTCAAGAAGTCAAGAAGACCTCCTGAGTCAAAACGCAACACATCCGTATTCACCATCGGCACCGGGATATGAGCCCCGATGCGGAAAATGATGATGATTGCGAGTGTGAAGAGAATACGCTGTCGAATATCTTTCACGCGCCACATATTGGAGATCGTCTGAAACATCAGATCACCTCAACTGTACCGCCAGCTGCTTCGATTGCTTCTTTCGCTGCACCCGAGAACTTGTTGGCTTTTACAGTCAATTTAGTTTCAAGCTTGCCGTTAGCAAGGACCTTGATTCCGTCTTTAGCAGAGCTGACAACACCAGTCTCGATTAAGAGTTCTGGAGTAACTTCAGTACCTGCTTCGAAACGGTTAAGCGTGTCTAGGGAAACAACCGCGTACTCTTTACGAGTTGGGTTGTTGAAACCGCGTTTTGGAAGACGACGGTAAAGTGGGTTTTGTCCACCTTCAAATCCTGGACGAACGCCACCGCCCGAACGAGCTTTTTGACCTTTGTGTCCACGACCAGAAGTTTTACCGTTACCAGTCGCCATACCGCGACCGACACGGTTACGTTCGTGACGTGAACCTGGAGTTGGCTTCAATTCATGGAGTTTCATAGTGGCACCTCCTTATTTATTAAAATCTTTATTATTCGTTGATTTCTTTTACAGTCACAAGGTGCGACACTTTGTTGATCATACCGCGCATCGCGACGTTGTCTGGGACAACGACCGTTTGATGCATTTTGCGAAGACCGAGTGTACGTACAGTAACACGCTGACCTTCCGGACGACCAATTGTGCTGCGTGTGAGGGTGATTGCGAGTTTCGCCATGTCTAGTTCCCTCCCTTAGTTAAGAAGTTCTTCTACGCTTTTACCACGTAGTTTAGCAACTTCCTCTGCTTTTTTGAGCTCAGTCAAGCCCTGTACCGTCGCACGGACGATGTTGATCGGTGTGTTTGAACCTAACGATTTCGAAAGGATGTCACCTACACCTGCAAGTTCGAGCACCGCACGAACTGGACCACCAGCGATAACCCCAGTACCTTCAGAAGCTGGTTTCATGAATACACGACCTGCTCCGAATACTCCTGTGATTTCGTGTGGAATTGTTGTACCAACCATAGGTACTTGTACCATGTTTTTCTTAGCGGCTTCAATAGCCTTGCGAATCGCTTCTGGCACCTCTTGTGCCTTACCTGTACCGAAACCGACGTGACCATTTTTGTCACCTACGACTACGAGAGCAGCAAAACGGAAGCGGCGGCCACCTTTTACGACTTTCGCGACGCGGTTTACGGTAACAACGCGTTCTTCAAGTTGTTCCATGTTAACGTCTAACTGGCGCATCGAGTGTCCCCTCCTTTTTATTAGAATTTAAGACCTGCTTCACGAGCTGCTTCTGCAACAGCTTTGACGCGGCCATGATAGAGGTATCCACCACGGTCGAACACAACTGTGTCGATACCTTTCTCGAGTGCACGTTCTGCAGCAAGTTTACCAACAGCTTTCGCTGCTTCAACGTTACCGCCATTTGTAAGATCGAGAGCTTTATCTTTCGAAGATGCAGACACAAGCGTTGTTTGTGCCGCGTCATCGATAAGTTGAACGTAAATGTGCTTGCTCGAGCGGAATACGTTCAAACGTGGACGAGCTGCTGTCCCCGTGATCGTACGACGTACGCGAGCATGACGTTTTTTACGAACTGCATTTTTATCTGCCTTTGTGATCATTTATGCCACTCCTTTCCGTTCATTTCGTGACGAATTACTTACCAGTCTTACCTTCTTTACGGCGAATACGTTCATCAGAGTAACGAACACCTTTACCTTTGTAAGGTTCTGGAGCACGGTACGAGCGGATTTGAGCAGCAACGTGACCGACGCGCTCTTTGTTAATCCCTTTTACGATGATTTGCGTGTTTGAAGGAACTTCGATTTCGATACCTTCCTCAGCAACGTACTCGATTGGGTGCGAGTAGCCGAGGTTGAGGACGAGTTTGTTACCTTGCTTCGTAGCACGGTAACCAACCCCCGAGATCTCAAGTGTTTTTTGGAATCCGTTCGACACACCTTGTACCATGTTGGCAATAAGGGCACGTGTCGTACCGTGAATTGTGCGGCTTTCTTTCGATTCGTCTGGACGAACAACCGTCAATTCGTTCTCTTCAACTTTGATTTCCAATGCCGGGTTAGCTGAAAGCGAAAGTTCACCTTTAGCACCTTTTACTGTGACCGTGTTGTCATTAGCAACTGTTACAGTAACGCCAGCAGGAATCGTAACTGGTTTTTTACCAATACGTGACATTGATTACACCTCCGTTCTTGTTAGAAAAGTGACTTACCAGATGTAGGCGATCACTTCGCCGCCGACTTGTTGTTGGCGAGCTTCTTTATCAGTCATAAGACCTTTAGATGTCGAAAGAACTGCGATTCCGAGTCCTCCGAGTACTTTAGGTACTTCATCAGCTTTTGCGTATACGCGAAGACCTGGTTTCGAAATACGTTTGAGACCAGTGATTACACGTTCGTTGCTTGCTCCATATTTAAGGAAAAGACGAAGTGTACCTTGTTTAGCGTCCTCGATATATTCAACATCGCGAATGAAACCTTCACGCTTAAGGATTTCAGCGATCTCACGTTTAATGTTCGAAGCTGGAAGCTCCATTTTTTCATGGCGAACCATGTTAGCGTTACGGATACGTGTAAGCATATCTGCAATAGGGTCTGTCATTACCATGCGATGTACCTCCTTTCACACTGTTAGTGGATTACCAGCTTGCTTTTTTAACACCAGGGATTTGACCTTTGTATGCAAGATCACGGAACTTGATACGGCTGATCCCGAATTTACCCATGTAACCATGCGGACGACCTGTGATGCTGCAACGGTTGTGCAAGCGTACAGGTGACGAGTTACGTGGCAATTTGCTGAGTCCGATATAATCGCCTTCAGCTTTCAACTTCGCACGCTTTTCAGCGTACTGGGCAACGAGTTTCTCGCGTTTAAGTTCGCGATTCACCATTGACTTTTTAGCCATGTTGTCGACCTCCCTCTAGATTATTTTTGGAATGGCATACCGAGAAGTGTGAGCAATTCACGTGCTTCTTCGTCTGTGTTTGCTGTTGTAACAACAACGATGTCCATACCGCGTACTTTAGATACTTTATCGTAATCGATCTCAGGGAAAATAAGTTGCTCTTTCACGCCAAGCGTGTAGTTACCGCGTCCGTCGAATGCTTTCTTCGATACACCGCGGAAGTCACGTACACGTGGAAGTGAAACAGTTACCAATTTGTCGAGGAAATCGTACATGCGCTCGCCACGAAGTGTAACCTTCGCACCGATTGGCATACCTTCACGAAGTTTGAAACCAGCGATTGATTTCTTCGCTTTCGTTACGAGTGGTTTTTGACCTGAAAGAATTGTTAATTCTTCAACTGCCATATCAAGTGCTTTCGAGTTCGAAACAGCGTCACCTACACCCATGTTGATGACAATCTTTTCGACTTTCGGTACTTGCATGACCGAGTCATAGTTGAATTTATCCATCATCGCTTTCACGATGTCGCTTTTATACTTCTCTTGCAAACGGTTCATAGTCGAATGGACCTCCTTTCGTCACGTTCTTCTTATTTATCGAGTGATTCGCCCGATTTCGCGACACGAACTTTTTTACCATCGACTACTTTGAAACCAACACGAGTTGGTTTGCCAGTTTTAGGGTCGAGTGGCATTACGTTCGAGACGTGAATTGGTGCTTCGATCTCAAGGATCCCGCCTTGTGGATTCGCTTGTGAAGGTTTCGAGTGTTTTTTCATCACGTTTACGCCTTCAACCACTACGCGGTTTTTGCTTGGCATAGCTTTGAGGATAACCCCTTGCTTGCCTTTATCTTTACCAGACATTACCTGGACTGTATCGCCTTTTTTAACATGCATCGTTTGCGCACCTCCTTATAGGATTGAAATTGGAAATTAAAGTACTTCCGGTGCCAACGAAACGATCTTCATGAATTCTTTTTCACGAAGTTCACGTGCAACTGGCCCGAAGATCCGTGTGCCGCGTGGGCTCTTGTCATCTTTGATAATGACTGCTGCGTTCTCATCGAAACGGATGTACGAACCATCTTTACGACGAGCGCCGCGTTTTGTACGAACGACAACTGCTCTGACAACGTCACCTTTTTTAACAACGCCACCTGGTGTTGCTTGTTTTACCGTTGCGACGATGATGTCACCGATGTTTGCAGTCTTACGACCAGAACCACCGAGGACTTTAATTGTCAACAGTTCACGCGCGCCAGAGTTGTCTGCTACTTTCAAGCGAGATTCTTGTTGAATCATGCGAGTGTACCTCCCTCCGGATGTTTAATAAATCCGAACTGTTATTAGATGATTACTGATTCTTCTACTACTGTTACAAGACGGAAACGTTTGTCTTTAGAAAGAGGACGTGTTTCCGCGATGCGAACGATATCGCCCACTTTAGCGACGTTGTTCTCATCGTGTGCTTTATATTTCTTCGTGTAGTTTACACGTTTGCCATAAAGTTTATGACGAACCTTTGTTTCTACTGCGACGACGATCGTTTTGTCCATTTTGTCAGACACGACGCGACCAGTGAACACTTTACGGTTGTTGCGTTCCATGAGTGTTACCTCCTCTCAAGAATCCGATGTAATTAGCCGTTGTTGATGCCGAGTTCGCGTTCACGAAGAATCGTTTTAGCACGCGCAATCGACTTGCGTACTTCACGGATACGAGCAGGATTCTCAAGCTGACCTGTAGCAAGTTGGAAGCGAAGGTTAAAGAGTTCTTCTTTCCACTCGCCCACTTTACCGTTGAGCTCTTCAGTTGTTGATTGACGGAGATCAGTTGCTTTCATTCGTATCACCACCATTTTCTTCACGTTTCACGAACTTACATTTTACTGGAAGTTTGTGCGATGCAAGACGAAGTGCCTCACGTGCCACTTCCTCAGATACACCTGCGATTTCGAACATTACTTTGCCAGGCTTAACTACAGCTACCCAGCCTTCTGGAGCACCTTTACCCGAACCCATTCGGACTTCGAGAGGCTTTTTAGTGTACGGCTTGTGTGGGAAGATTTTGATCCACACTTTACCACCACGTTTCATATAACGTGTCATTGCAATACGTGCTGATTCGATTTGACGGTTTGTAATCCAGCTCGCTTCGAGAGCTTGGAGACCGAACTCACCGAAGTGTACAGTTGTGCCGCGTTTAGCGTTCCCGCGCATTTTACCACGGTGTACACGACGATATTTCACGCGTTTAGGTAACAACATAGTGTGTTGCCTCCTTCCTGAAAGAGTGTTTATTATTCAGCGTTTTTCGCTGTGTTGTTTTTTGTTGGAAGAACTTCACCGTGGTATAACCAAACTTTTACGCCGATTTTACCGTAAGTTGTGTCAGCTTCAGCTGTTCCGTAGTCGATGTCGGCACGGAGTGTGTGAAGTGGAACTGTTCCTTCCGAGTACTTCTCTGAACGAGCGATATCAGCGCCACCAAGACGACCAGAAACTTCTGTTTTGATCCCTTTGATGCCAGTACGCATCGAACGTTGAATAGATTGTTTCATTGCACGACGGAATGATACGCGACCTTCCAATTGACGAGCAATGTTTTCTGCTACAAGCTTCGCAACAGCGTCAGCGTTTTTCACTTCAACAACGTTGATGTGAACGCGTTTTCCGTCAGCGATTTTTGTAATGTGTTTACGGAGTGATTCGATTTCAGAACCACCTTTACCGATTACCATACCTGGCTTCGCAGTGTGAAGCGAAATGTTCACGCGGTTTGCAGCGCGTTCGATTTCAACTTTAGAAACACTAGCATCCTTCATTTTGTTTTCGATGTATTCACGAATAACGAAGTCTTCATGAAGGAGATCAGCGTAGTCTTTCTCAGCGTACCAACGCGAATCCCAGTCTTTGATAACACCAACGCGAAGACCGTGCGGATTTACCTTTTGACCCACTACATATCCCTCCTTATTTCTCAGTTACCACGATGTGGATGTGGCTTGTGCGTTTGTTAATACGGCTTGCGCGACCCATCGCACGTGGGCGGAAGCGTTTGAGTGTTGGACCTTCGTTTACGTAAGCTTCTGTTACAACGAGGTTCTCAATGTTCATATCGTAGTTGTGCTCTGCGTTAGCAATCGCTGATTTTAATACTTTTTCAACGACTGGCGATGCTGCCTTGTTCGTGTGAGCAAGGACAGAGAGCGCTTCGCCGACTTGTTTCCCGCGAATTAAGTCTACAACGAGACGTGCTTTGCGAGGAGCAAGACGGACCATATTAGCTGATGCTTTAGCTTGCATGGATTTGACCTCCCCTCAAATTACCGTTTCGTTTTCTTGTCTGATCCGTGACCTTTGTAAGTGCGTGTTGGAGCGAATTCACCAAGTTTGTGACCAACCATGTCTTCTGTCACGAATACTGGTACGTGTTTACGACCATCGTGCACACCGAACGTGTGACCCATGAATTCTGGGAAGATCGTCGAGCGACGTGACCAAGTTTTGATGACTTGCTTCTCACCAGATTCGTTGAGTTTGTCAACTTTAGCGAGTAAGTGGTGATCTGCGAATGGACCTTTTTTCAAGCTGCGACCCATGTTAGAACCTCCCTTTGGAATGATTCGGGAACGGCCCTTTCGAACCGCCCGAGAATCATGTAGTAATTATTTCTTACGGCGACGAAGGATGTACATGTCGCTCGATTTGTTTTTCTTACGAGTCTTAAGACCAAGAGCTGGTTTACCCCAAGGAGTAAGTGGGCCCGAACGACCGATTGGCGCACGACCTTCACCACCACCGTGTGGGTGATCAACCGGGTTCATTACAGAACCACGTACTGTTGGGCGTTTGCCTAACCAACGTGAACGTCCTGCTTTACCGATGTTTACGAGTTCGTGTTCTTCGTTACCAACTGAACCGATTGTCGCGCGGCAAGTGCCGAGGAACAAGCGTGATTCACCTGATTGAAGACGAACGATGACGTACTTGCCGTCACGTCCTTGGATTTGTGCCGATGCACCAGCCGCACGAACTAGCTGACCGCCTTTACCAGGCTTAAGCTCGATGTTGTGGATTGTTGTACCGACAGGGATGTTTACGAGTGGAAGAGCGTTCCCCACTTTGATATCCGCTTCAGGACCAGACATGATTTCCATGCCTACTTTGATGCCCTTAGGAGCGAGGATGTAACGTTTCTCACCATCTACATAGTTGATGAGTGCGATGTTTGCTGAACGGTTTGGATCGTATTCGATCGTTGCTACGCGTCCTGCAACGCCATCTTTGTTACGTTTGAAATCGATGATACGGTATTTACGCTTGTGACCGCCACCTTGGTGACGAACAGTCAAGCGACCTTGGTTGTTACGTCCGCCTTTTTTCGAAAGCTTTTCAGTTAACGATTTTTCAGGGCGATTCGTTGTGATCTCTGCAAAGTCGAGAGATGTCATGTTACGACGACCGTTAGTGGTCGGCTTAAACTTTTTGATTGCCATCGAGGATTCCCTCCTTTTCTTCTAAGGTAGTTAATTAACCGAGGAAGTCGATTGTGTTGCCTTCAGCAAGGGTTACGATCGCTTTTTTACGACGAGCTGTGTAACCAGAGTGACGACCGACACGTTTCGCTTTCGGTTTGTAGTTCATTGTGTTTACCGAAGCAACTTTCACGTTGAAGATTGTTTCGATAGCGTGTTTCACTTGCGATTTAGTCGCTTTTACGTCGATTTCGAAAACGTATTTGTTAGCTTCCATGAGGCTAACTGAACGCTCAGTGATGATCGGACGTTTGATGATATCGTATGCTTGAGCCATTATGCAAGCACCTCCTCTACCTTCGCAACCGCATCTTTAGTGAAGATGACTTTGTCGTTAGCAACGAGGTCAAGAACGTTTACGCCTGCTGCGTCGATCACAGTCACTCCTGGGATGTTACGAGCTGCGAGAGCGATAGTCTCATTGTAGTCCGCTGTGACTACAAGAGCCTTACGTTCTACTGATAAGCTGTTGAGTACAGCAGCCATATCTTTTGTTTTTGGTGCATCGAAAGCAAGGCCTTCGAGGACGATGAATTCGTTGTTTTGTACTTTCGACGAAAGAGCCGAGAGAAGTGCTAAACGACGAACCTTCTTAGGAAGTTTGTAAGAGTATGAACGTGGTGTTGGACCGAAGACTGTACCACCACCAACCCATTGTGGTGAGCGGATAGAACCTTGGCGCGCACGACCAGTTCCCTTTTGTTTCCATGGTTTACGGCCGCCACCGCGTACTTCCGAGCGACCTTTCGTATCGTGAGTACCTTGACGGCGTGATGCTTGTTGCATGACGATTGCGTCGTAAAGTACTGATTCGTTTGGCTCGATTCCGAAGATGGCTTCTGCCAATTCGATTTCGCCAACTTGTGAACCTGTTTGGTTAAGCAAAGCTACTTTAGGCATTCGTAATTCCTCCTTTCCGTGCAGTTAATTAGTTACCTTTGACCGCTGATTTGATGATGACGTTCGATTTACGAGCGCCTGGGATAGCACCTTTCACGAGGAGAAGGCCACGTTCCACATCAACTTTAACGACTTCAAGGTTTTGAATTGTTTTACGCTCTCCACCCATTTGACCAGGAAGAAGTTTCCCTTTAAATACGCGGTTAGGAGCGACAGGACCCATCGAACCAGGACGACGGTGGTAGCGCGAACCGTGAGCCATTGGTCCACGTGATTGTCCGTGACGCTTGATCGCACCTTGGAATCCTTTACCTTTCGATGTACCTGTTACGTCTACTAATTCACCTGCAGCGAAAATGTCTGCCTTAATCTCTTGACCGATTTCGTATCCTTCTACTGAAGTACGAACTTCTTTGATGAAGCGCTTAGGTGTCGCGTTTGCTTTCGCAGCGTGACCTTTTGATGGTTTGTTTTGACGTGATTCTTTGATGTCTCCGAAACCAAGTTGAACTGCTTCGTAACCGTCTGTGTCAACTGTTTTAAGTTGAAGAACGACGTTACCTTCTACAGCAACTACTGTTACTGGTACAACTTCGCCTGCTTCGTTGAAGATTTGAGTCATACCAAGTTTTGTTCCTAAGATTCCTTTAGCCATGAGATACACCTCCTATTAATAATTAATTGTCTCTTCTGGCTAGTATCTACTATATGAAGAATTAAAGTTTGATTTCGATGTCTACACCTGATGGTAACTCGAGACGCATAAGCGAATCGACTGTTTTCGGTGTTGGGTTTACGATGTCGATCAAGCGTTTGTGTGTACGCATTTCGAACTGCTCACGAGCATCTTTGTACTTGTGAACCGCACGAAGAATCGTGTAAACCGATTTTTCAGTTGGGAGCGGGATTGGACCCGATACCTTTGCACCTGAACGCTTCGCAGTGTCAACGATCTTCTCAGCTGATTGATCGAGAACGCGATGGTCATATGCTTTTAAACGAATACGAATTTTTTCATTTGCCATGTTTGTTTCCCTCCTTTGTCGCCTACTTTAAAAATAGACAATTCTCCGCGGAAATTTCCACACCGGCCATGGCAATGCTGCCTGGCGTGTCATAACCTCCCGCTTCAACGCAGCGTGCTTGTGTCAGCAGAGGCATCCGATCATTGCAAATCAACGATTGGACCCGTTTTCTGCTGTAAAGTCTCTCACCACTCGCACAAACACTTAATCATTATATCTAATCTGGTCATGGAATGCAAGATTAGATTTTTGAAGTTGCTGGTTGTCTGATGAGTTGCTCAACGTTCCCTAATGTAACAAGATTCGCGAGCTTTTGCAAGCAAAAATTCATTCTTTTATTGAACTATTTTTCAAACGAACTCTCATGTCAACTCGACCTAGCGTTTCATCACCTCTCCAAAACGCTCTGTCACCCCTTCTATGACCGATTGTGGCGCTCGTTTTAAACAGTCTTGAACAATTCCTTCATTAACACTGTGCGTCTTGAAATAGCGGAGCAATGACGCTAATTTATCCTCTCGTCCGATGACCGTGTAAAGGACGACCCACTCTTCTAGGTGCATCCATTGTCCATCTGGTTCAATGAAAGGATGCGTATAGATTCCGTCGGTACACTTCATTCGGAAACTAGACATGACGTCCACATCTGTTCCCTCGAATATATACTCTCCAAAGTAGGTCGTTACGTATGCGTCGTGAGGATCTGATGGTTTCTTCTCCCCAGCACGACTAAGTACACGATCGATTTTTTCAAACTGGTCCGGTTCAACAAAAACATCGATGTCATTCGTTACCTCGACGATGCCATGATGCTTCAACAGCTCAGAACCGCCAATGCGATACTCAATCCCATTCAAGCGACAAATAGTCTCTAGTTGCTTCAGCATGACGCCACTCCTTTCTCGTATGCCTCATCTTACCATGTTGTGATGGAAACACAAAAAAGCAGCCCGCATATTGCGGACTGCTTAATGTTGTTCAGTTGAATCAATCGATTACTCGATGATTTCTGTTACTGAACCAGCACCTACAGTACGGCCACCCTCACGGATAGAGAAACGTGTACCGTCTTCGATCGCGATTGTAGAAATCAATTCGATCGTCAACTCGATGTTGTCTCCTGGCATTACCATTTCAGTACCTTCTGGAAGGTGAACGATACCTGTTACGTCAGTTGTACGGAAGTAGAACTGCGGACGGTAGTTCGCGAAGAATGGCGTGTGACGGCCACCCTCTTCTTTAGAAAGAACGTAGATTGATGCTTTGAATTTAGAGTGTGGTGTGATTGAACCTGGCTTAGCAAGTACTTGTCCACGCTCGATGTCGTCACGTGATACACCACGGAGAAGTGCACCGATGTTGTCGCCAGCTTCAGCATAGTCAAGAAGCTTACGGAACATCTCTACACCAGTACATACAGTTTTCTTCGTTTCTTCTGTAAGACCAACGATTTCGATCTCGTCGTTGACGCGGAGAACACCACGCTCAACACGACCAGTCGCTACAGTACCACGACCAGTGATTGAGAATACGTCCTCAACAGGCATCATGAAGTCTTTTTCAGTGTCACGAACTGGTTCTGGGATGTACTCATCAACAGCGTTCATGAGTTCCATAACTTTTTCTTCCCACTGAGCTTCACCGTTAAGTGCGCCAAGTGCAGAACCTTTGATTACAGGGAGGTCGTCGCCTGGGAAGTCGTATTCAGAAAGAAGTTCACGGATTTCCATTTCAACGAGTTCGAGAAGCTCTTCGTCGTCTACCATGTCAACTTTGTTCATGAATACTACGATGTAAGGAACACCTACTTGACGTGAAAGAAGGATGTGCTCACGTGTTTGTGGCATTGGGCCATCTGTTGCAGATACAACGAGGATCGCGCCGTCCATTTGAGCAGCACCAGTGATCATGTTTTTAACATAGTCAGCGTGTCCTGGGCAGTCAACGTGTGCGTAGTGACGCTTGTCAGTTTCGTACTCGATGTGAGCTGTTGCGATTGTGATACCGCGCTCGCGCTCTTCTGGAGCACCATCGATTTGGTCGAACTTAGTAGCTGTTTTACCTTGTGCACGTGAAAGTACAGCAGAGATTGCTGCAGTCAAAGTTGTTTTACCGTGGTCAACGTGGCCAATTGTACCAACGTTAACGTGCGGCTTAGAACGGTCGAATTTTTCTTTACCCATTCTAGATTCCTCCTCTATTAAACGATTAGTTTTATTTAACTAGGAAGACGTAGGCTACTTTTAACATACGTCCTCCTTAGCTTACAACAATCAATCTAGCGATACAACCGTTATTAGCCGTTCGCTTTTTTGACGATTTCTTCAGCGATTGATTTCGGTACTTCTTCGTAGTGATCGAAGTGCATCGAGTACGTTCCGCGTCCTTGTGTACGTGAACGAAGTGATGTTGCGTAACCGAACATTTCTGAAAGTGGAATCATCGCTTTAACAACTTGTGCGTTACCGCGAGCTTCCATACCTTCTACGCGTCCACGGCGTGACGTGACGTCACCCATGATGTCACCCATGTATTCTTCTGGGATAACAACTTCAACACGCATCATTGGCTCAAGGATAACAGCTTTCGCTTGGTCCTTAAGTTGTTTAACCGCCATCGAAGCAGCAACTTTAAACGCCATCTCGTTCGAGTCGACATCGTGGTACGAACCGAATACGAGACGAGCTTTAACGTCTACTACTGGGTAACCAGCGAGGATACCGTTTTCGAGAGCTTCTTCAATCCCGTTTTGAACAGCAGGGACGTATTCACGTGGTACAACACCACCGACGATCTTGTTCTCGAACTCGAATCCAGCGCCTTCTTCGTTCGGCTCGAATTCTACGACAACGTGACCGTACTGACCGCGTCCACCAGACTGACGAACGAATTTCGAATCGATCTTCGCAGCGCCACGGATTGTTTCACGGTAAGCAACTTGTGGTGCACCAACGTTAGCTTCTACTTTGAATTCGCGACGCATACGGTCAACGAGGATGTCAAGGTGAAGCTCACCCATACCAGAGATGATCGTTTGACCAGTCTCAGGGTTTGTTTCAGTGCGGAATGTTGGATCTTCTTCTGCGAGTTTCGCAAGAGCTTGACCCATCTTATCTTGGTCTGCTTTCGATTTAGGCTCGATTGCAACCGAGATAACTGGTTCTGGGAACGTCATTGACTCGAGAACGATGTTATCTTTCTCAGAGCAAAGCGTGTCACCAGTAGTCGTGTCTTTGAAACCAACAGCAGCGGCGATGTCACCAGCGAATACCATTGGAATCTCTTCACGGCTGTTTGCGTGCATTTGAAGGATACGACCGAGACGCTCACGCTTCCCTTTAGTCGAGTTCTTCACGTATGATCCCGCTTCAGCTGTACCAGAGTACACGCGGAAGAACGTCAATTTACCGACGTAAGGGTCAGTCATAACTTTGAACGCAAGTGCTGAGAATGGAGCTTCGTCAGAAGGCTCACGTGTGATTTCTTCTTCTGTATCGAGGTTGATCCCTTTGATTGACTCTACATCAACTGGTGATGGGAGGTAATCAACAACGGCGTTAAGCATGAGCTGAACACCTTTGTTCTTGAAGGCAGAACCAACGAGTACAGGGTAGAATTCAACGCTAAGTGTCGCTTGACGGATTGCAGCTTTCAATTCATCGATTGAAATCTCTTCACCTTCAAGGTACTTCATCATCAACTCTTCGTTGAAGTCAGCAACACCTTCGATCAATTGACCGCGAAGTTCTTCAGCTTGGTCAGCCATGTCAGCTGGGAAACCATCTGTTACTTCGATGTCAGTACCGAGGTCGTTGTTGTACATGTAAGTCTTCATTTCAACGAGATCGATGATCCCTTTGAAATCGTCCTCTGCTCCGATTGGGAGTTGGATCGCGTAAGCGTTCGCTTGAAGACGATCGTGGAGCGTCTTCACAGAGTACAAGAAGTCTGCGCCGATTTTATCCATCTTGTTGACGAATACGACACGTGGTACACCATATGTCGTCGCTTGACGCCATACAGTTTCTGTTTGTGGTTCTACACCTGACTGAGCGTCAAGTACAGCAACCGCACCATCAAGTACACGGAGTGAACGTTCAACTTCTACAGTGAAGTCTACGTGTCCAGGTGTATCGATGATGTTTACACGGTGGCCATTCCACTGTGCAGTTGTCGCAGCCGAAGTGATCGTGATTCCACGCTCTTGCTCCTGCTCCATCCAGTCCATTTGTGAAGCACCTTCGTGCGTTTCACCAATTTTATGGATACGACCTGTGTAATAAAGAATACGTTCAGTTGTTGTCGTTTTACCGGCATCGATGTGAGCCATGATCCCGATGTTACGAGTATTCTTTAGGGAGAATTCTCTTGCCATACTGGGTATTCTCCTTCCGCATGTTTGATTTTCGTGTGCGCGCACACGATATGATTATACCCGAAAGCCACTCCGTTAAGCCATGCTTGGCGGAGTGGACTTTACGATTAAATTACCAACGATAGTGAGCAAACGCTTTGTTAGCTTCTGCCATCTTATGCATGTCTTCGCGTTTCTTAACAGATGCACCAGTGTTGTTGGCTGCATCCATGATTTCGTTCGCGATACGTTGCTCCATCGTTTTTTCGTTGCGGAGACGAGCGTAGTTCACGAGGTAACGAAGACCAAGTGTTGTACGGCGCTCTGGACGAACTTCTACAGGAACTTGGTAGTTAGCCCCACCTACACGGCGTGCTTTAACTTCAAGTACAGGCATGATGTTGTTCATTGCTTCTTCGAACACTTCCATAGGCTCTTTGCCTGAGCGTTCAGCGATGATGCCAAATGCGTTGTAAATGATAGTTTGAGCTGTACCTTTTTTACCGTCTAACATGACACGGTTAATGAGGCGAGTTACCAATTTCGAGTTGTAGATCGGATCTGCGATAACGTCACGACGTTCTGCACGGTTTTTACGCATCCGAGTACCCTCCTTTCAAAATTTCAATTGTAGTTTAGTTGGCGAGAATTACTTCTTCGCAGCTTTCGGACGTTTCGTACCGTATTTAGAACGGCCTTGCATACGTCCATCAACACCTGCAGTGTCAAGCGCACCACGAACGATGTGGTAACGTACCCCTGGTAAGTCTTTTACACGTCCTCCACGGATAAGAACAACGCTGTGCTCTTGAAGGTTGTGGCCAATACCTGGGATGTACGCAGTCACTTCGATTTGGTTAGTCAAACGAACACGAGCATACTTACGAAGCGCCGAGTTCGGTTTCTTCGGAGTCATTGTACCAACACGTGTACAAACACCACGTTTTTGTGGTGAGCTCACGTTTGTTTGTGACTTGATGAAACTGTTGTAACCTTTGTTAAGTGCTGGAGAGTCAGATTTCACGACTTTCGATTTACGTCCTTTACGGACTAACTGGTTAATAGTAGGCATCTTTGAAGATCCTCCCTTCCTGAATGTTGCTATTTTCTAGTCCCACCGACCCGGGTGGTTCATTTAAGGTCATAACGAAACGTTTTTACGAGGCGTAGGCATTCCATGACCTCGCAAAAACGTGAGTTATACCTTGAAAGTGGCAATTGTAGCAGCCAAACCTTCCCGTAGAAAGTTCGGATGGACGTCCAAGTAGCTTGCCGACTGCTGGACATCGTTGTCATCGACAACAACCGATTGGCGGCACTAAATCATAGTAGCACCGCCAACCTGCGCTGTCAAGACGTATTTTACTCGACTGTTGTATCTTCGAGCGCAACTGGCGCCTCATCTTCTTTGAGTTCCACATCACGGTAGACGGCCATTCCAGTACCAGCTGGAACGAGTTTACCGATGATGACGTTCTCTTTGAGTCCGAGGAGATAGTCACGTTTCCCTTTGATTGCTGCATCTGTCAAGACGCGAGTCGTTTCTTGGAACGAAGCCGCTGAGAGGAACGAATCTGTCTCAAGTGAGGCTTTCGTGATTCCGAGAAGGACTGGTTTCGCAGTCGCTGGGTGTTTTCCATCACGAATCGCATCTTTACACGCTTCTTTAAAGACACTGATGTCGACGAGTGATCCAGGGAGAAGTGGTGTGTCACCTGATTCGATAACTTTGACACGACGGAGCATTTGGCGAACCATGACCTCAACGTGCTTATCACCGATTTCTACCCCTTGCATCCGGTAAACTTTTTGAACTTCTTGGAGAAGATAGTTCTGAACACCAGATACACCACGGACGGCGAGCAATTCTTTCGGATCGATCGAACCTTCCGTGAAGACTTCACCGGCTTCTACTGTGTCGCCGATTTGAACGCGGAGACGCGCTCCGAATGGAATCGTGTATGAGCGAGTCTCACTGAATCCTTCGACCGTGAGTTCACGCTTGTCACGCGATTCTGTGAAGTCGATGACCGTACCAGAGATTTCCGAGATGACCGCTTGACCTTTCGGGTTACGGGCTTCGAATACCTCTTGGATACGTGGAAGACCTTGTGTGATATCGTCTCCGGCAACCCCACCTGTGTGGAAGGTACGCATTGTAAGCTGCGTTCCTGGCTCACCGATTGATTGTGCGGCAATGATACCGACGGCTTCCCCGACTTCAACATTTGATCCAGTTGCCAAGTTGCGTCCGTAACACTTCTTACATACGCCGTGTGACGTGTTACATGTGAAGGCTGTACGGATTTCAACTTTTTCAACACCCGCATCAACGATGATGCGCGCGATGTCTTCTGTGATCAATTCGTTCTTATCGATCAACACTTCGCCCGTTTCAGGGTGTGTGACCGTTTCGAACGATGTACGTCCGACGAGACGGTCGTACAAGCTTTCGATTTCTTCCGTACCTTCGCGGAGTGCAGAAACACGGATTCCGCGGTCTGTTCCACAATCCTCTTCACGGATGATGACATCTTGCGCTACGTCAACGAGACGACGCGTCAAGTAACCTGAATCGGCTGTCTTCAAGGCTGTATCGGCAAGACCTTTACGAGCCCCGTGAGTCGAGATGAAGTACTCTTGAACCGTCAGACCTTCACGGAATGACGATTTGATTGGAAGTTCGATGATGCGACCAGATGGAGCGGCCATCAAACCACGCATACCCGCAAGCTGCGTAAAGT
Organism: Exiguobacterium sp. HVEsp1; assembly: GCF_002009685.1. GTDB lineage: Bacteria > Bacillota > Bacilli > Exiguobacteriales > Exiguobacteriaceae > Exiguobacterium > Exiguobacterium profundum. The sequence continues at coordinate 2,822,406 of NZ_KV917367.1, forward strand.
TCGATGCGTTACCACGGGCACCTGAGTCAGACATCATGAAGATTGGGTTCAGGCGGTTGAGGGATTTCATCAATCGAGATTGAATTTCATCCTTCGCTTCGTTCCAAGCACGGACAACGCGCTCGTAACGCTCATCTTCAGTGATGAGACCACGACGGAACGACTTCATGATTTGGTCGACTTGTTTTTGTGCTTCATCAAGGATTTCCTGTTTATCCGGAAGTACGATGATATCGGCAATCCCAACCGTCACACCCGCTTTTGTCGAGTGCTTGAAGCCAAGATCTTTCATCCGGTCAAGCATGCGGCTTGTTTCCGTCGTTTCAAACTTCTGGAACACTTCCGCGATGACTTTTCCAAGGAAACCTTTTTTGAACGGGTCGATGATTGGACGTGATGCGATTTCTTCCGCAACGTTCGCCCCTTTGTCGATGAAGTACTTGTCAGGCGTTGCTTCCTGTAAGTTTTCCATCGTCGGCTCGTTCAAGTATGGGAACGTATTTGGCAAGATTTCGTTGAAGATCATCTTACCAACTGTCGTAATGAGCAATTTCTCGTTCTGTTCGTCTGTGAACGTTGGGTTGTTGAGCGTACGCGCCGGAAGTGCCACACGCGAGTGCAAGTGGACATAACCGTTTTGGTAAGCAATCAACGCTTCGTTGACGTTCGAGAACACTTTCCCTTGACCGACGGCATCTTCACGTTCAAGTGAGATGTAGTAGTTACCGAGGACCATATCCTGCGATGGTGTAACAACTGGTTTTCCGTCTTTCGGGTTCAAGATGTTCTGCGCAGCGAGCATGAGAAGACGTGCTTCCGCTTGTGCTTCTGCAGAGAGCGGAACGTGGACGGCCATTTGGTCACCATCGAAGTCGGCGTTGTATGCCGTACATACGAGTGGGTGAAGGCGAATCGCACGACCTTCAACAAGAATCGGTTCGAATGCTTGAATACCAAGGCGGTGAAGTGTCGGGGCACGGTTCAAGAGGACCGGATGCTCACGAATGACTTCTTCAAGGACGCCCCAGATTTCAGGTTGCATCTTCTCGATTTTGCGTTTGGCGTTCTTGATGTTTGAAGCGATGCCGCGACCGACAAGCTCTTTCATCACGAACGGTTTGAAGAGTTCAAGCGCCATCTCTTTTGGAAGACCACACTGATACATCTTCAAGTTCGGACCTACGACGATAACCGAACGTCCTGAATAGTCGACCCGTTTACCGAGAAGGTTTTGACGGAAACGACCTTGTTTCCCTTTCAACATGTGTGAAAGTGATTTAAGCGGACGGTTACCAGGACCTGTTACCGGACGACCACGACGGCCGTTGTCGATGAGAGCGTCAACCGCTTCTTGAAGCATACGCTTCTCGTTTTGCACGATGATGTTCGGCGCGCCGAGGTCGAGCAAACGTTTGAGACGGTTGTTCCGGTTGATGACTCGACGATACAAATCGTTCAAGTCAGATGTCGCAAAGCGTCCACCATCAAGCTGTACCATCGGGCGAAGCTCTGGTGGGATGACAGGAAGTACTTCAAGGATCATCCAGTCTGGATTGTTTCCTGAAGTGAAGAATGCATCGAGAACTTCCAAGCGCTTAATCGCACGTGTACGACGTTGACCTTGGACTGTTTTCAACTCTTCACGAAGCTCGCCTACTTCTTTTTCAAGATTAACGTCTTGAAGAAGTGTACGGATGGCTTCAGCACCCATGTCTGCTTTGAAGTCGCTACCGTATTTTTCACGATAGAGACGGAATTCTTTTTCCGAGAGAAGTTGTTTCTTCTCAAGCGGAGTATCACCTGGCTCTGTGACCACGTAAGATGCGAAGTAAATGACTTCTTCAAGCGCACGTGGTGACATGTCGAGAACAAGCCCCATGCGGCTTGGAATCCCTTTGAAGTACCAGATGTGCGAAACTGGTGCCGCGAGCTCGATATGGCCCATTCGCTCGCGACGCACTTTCGCTTTCGTCACTTCAACGCCACAGCGGTCACAAATGACTCCTTTATAACGGATACGTTTGTATTTCCCACAGTAACATTCCCAGTCTTTCGTAGGACCGAAGATTCGTTCACAGAATAATCCGTCCTTCTCTGGTTTAAGTGTACGATAGTTGATCGTTTCCGGCTTTTTGACTTCACCGTAAGACCACGAACGGATCTTCTCTGATGAAGCCAAGCCGATTTTCATATATTCAAATCGATTAACATCTACCAAGGGGCCGACCTCCCTTTTCGCCTTATTCCTCTTCCGTAACAGTCGGTTGAACGACTTGTTCTAACGCCGATGTTGCGTTCGGGATGTTGTCGTCATCTTCATCTTTCATTTCGACTTCTTCATCATCCGCTGACATCATCTTGACTTCCATACCGAGCGCTTGAAGCTCTTTGATCAAGACGCGGAATGACTCAGGAACGCCCGCTTTCGGAACGCTCTCGCCTTTCACGATGGCCTCATATGCTTTCACACGACCGACCGTGTCATCCGACTTGATTGTCAAGATTTCTTGGAGCGTGTAGGCTGCACCGTACGCTTCAAGAGCCCAAACTTCCATCTCCCCGAAGCGCTGACCACCGAACTGTGCTTTACCACCGAGCGGTTGTTGCGTAACGAGTGAGTATGGTCCTGTCGAACGAGCGTGAAGTTTGTCATCAACCATGTGCGCGAGTTTGATCATGTACATGACACCGACCGAGACGCGGTTATCGAACGGTTCACCCGTACGACCGTCATAGAGACGCGTTTTCGCATCTTTATCCATACCAGCCTCTTCAATCGTTGCCCATACGTCTTCCTCACGCGCTCCATCGAATACAGGTGTTGCCACTTTGATACCGAGCTTCTTCGCTGCCATACCAAGGTGGAGTTCAAGTACCTGACCGATGTTCATACGAGATGGTACCCCAAGCGGGTTGAGCATGATGTCAACCGGTGTACCGTCTGGCATGTATGGCATATCTTCTTCAGGGAGGATTCGCGAGATAACACCTTTGTTACCGTGACGTCCCGCCATCTTATCCCCTTCGTGAATCTTACGTTTTTGAACGATATAGACACGTACCATTTGGTTGACGCCTGGAGACAACTCGTCACCGTTTTCACGGTCGAACACTTTGACATCCAAGATGATTCCGTCTCCACCGTTTGGTACACGAAGTGACGTATCACGTACTTCACGTGCCTTCTCACCGAAGATTGCGTGCAAGAGACGCTCTTCCGCCGTCAATTCTGTAACGCCCTTAGGTGTTACTTTACCGACGAGGATATCGCCATCCTTGACTTCAGCTCCGATGCGGATAATTCCACGATCGTCCAAGTTACGAAGTGCGTCATCTCCGACGTTTGGAATATCACGTGTAATTTCCTCTGGTCCGAGTTTCGTGTCGCGTGACTCTGACTCGTACTCTTCGATATGAATCGACGTGTACACGTCATCTTTCACGAGACGCTCACTCATGATGATCGCATCCTCATAGTTGTAACCATCCCATGTCATGAAGGCAACGACGACGTTACGGCCGAGCGCGAGCTCACCCATATCCATCGATGGACCGTCTGCAAGGATTTCTCCTTTTTCGACACGGTCACCAGCTGCGATGATTGGTTTTTGGTTATAGCATGTCCCTTGGTTCGAACGGACATATTTTTGAAGTTTGTAACGGTCAAGGTCACCTGAAACCTCAGAACCGTTCACGTCAGACGTGCGACGGATCAAGATTTCACGCGCTGTGACGCGTTCGACGACACCTGGGTATTTCGCAACAATAGCTGCCCCAGAGTCTTTCGCAGATACATACTCCATGCCGGTACCGACAATCGGTGAATCCGGTTGAAGGAGTGGTACTGCTTGACGTTGCATGTTCGCTCCCATGAGGGCACGGTTCGAGTCATCGTTCTCGAGGAACGGGATACATGCCGTTGCGGCAGAAACAACCTGTTTCGGCGAAACGTCCATGTAGTCCACTCGGCTTGGCTCAACTGACAAGTTTTGTCCGCGGAAACGGCAAAGAACTTGTTCGTCTGCAAAGTGGCCATCTTCTGTGAGCGGCATGTTTGCCTGTGCGACGACATAGAGGTCTTCCTCGTCAGCCGTCATATATTGAATGTCGCCAGTGACAAGACCTGTTTCTGGGTCAACACGACGGTATGGTGCTTCGATGAAACCGTACTCGTTCACTTTCGCATAAGACGAGAGTGAGTTGATGAGTCCGATGTTCGGCCCCTCTGGTGTTTCGATTGGACACATCCGACCGTAGTGCGAATAGTGAACGTCTCGAACTTCGAAACCAGCACGCTCACGTGTCAAACCACCCGGTCCAAGTGCAGAGAGACGACGCTTGTGCGTGAGCTCTGCGAGCGGGTTCGTTTGGTCCATGAACTGTGACAATTGCGAGCTACCGAAGAACTCTTTAAGTGATGCGATAACCGGGCGGATGTTGATGAGCGCCTGTGGTGTGATCGCATTTTGATCTTGAATCGACATACGTTCTTTTACGACACGTTCCATACGGGAAAGCCCGATCCGGAATTGGTTTTGGAGAAGTTCTCCGACTGAACGAAGACGACGGTTTCCTAAGTGGTCGATGTCATCTGTTGTTCCGACTTCGTGAAGTAAGTTGAAGAAGTAGTTGATTGAAGCGATAATATCGGCTGGCGTAATATGTTTTACGCTGCGATCGATATTGCCATTTCCGATGATGTTCAAGATACGCTCTCCATCTGGGTCATCCGGTGAGATGACTTTGATTGACTGAAGACCGAATGGCTCACCTTCAGCGACACCACCAGTTGGTTCCGCATCGATATAGCCAAGGCCGTTCTCCAAGTGCGGGAGGATACGATCTAAGTTGCGGCGGTCGAGGATTGTTCCAGCTTCGGCGAGTACTTCGCCTGTTTCCGGGTCCACGAGCGTTTCCGCTAATTTTTGACCGAACAAACGGTTCTTAAGATGAAGTTTTTTGTTCATCTTATAGCGACCGACGTTCGCTAAGTCGTAACGTTTCGGGTCGAAGAAACGTGATACGAGAAGAGATTTCGCATTTTCTACCGTTGGTGGTTCACCAGGGCGGAGACGCTCATAAATCTCGATCAACGCTTTCTCTGTAGACTCCGTATTATCTTTTTCAAGGGTGTTACGAAGGTATTCGTCATCCCCGAGAAGGTCGATAATTTCTTGGTCCGTACCGAATCCGAGGGCACGCAACAACACCGTTACCGGAATTTTACGGGTACGGTCGATACGAACATAAACGATATCTTTGGCATCTGTCTCGAGTTCGAGCCAAGCACCACGGTTCGGAATGACAGTTGCGCCAAATCCACGTTTACCGTTTTTATCGAGTTTAGCGTTATAGTACACGCTCGGTGAACGGACAAGCTGGGAAACGATGACGCGTTCTGCACCATTGATGATAAACGTTCCCGATTCTGTCATGAGTGGGAAATCCCCCATGAACACTTCTTGTTCTTTGAGCTCACCTGTCTCTTTGTTTTGGAGACGCACTTTTACGCGAAGTGGCGCAGAATAAGTAACGTCGCGCTCCTTCGATTCATCGATAGAATACTTCGGCTCACTGAGCGAGTAATCGATGAACTCCAATACGAGGTTTCCTGTGAAGTCGGAAATCGGTGAAATGTCTGTGAACATTTCCTTCAATCCTTCACGCAAGAACCACTCATAAGAAGCAGTTTGAATTTCAATCAAATTCGGAAGCTCTAATACCTCACTGATACGGGCAAAGCTTCTTCTCTGACGGTGACGACCGTACTGAACAAGTTGACCAGTCAACTGATTCACCTCTCAGACCCCCAATTCTTTAGCGAATTTTTCGGGCGTAATAATCGAACATTGTCATTGAATGTCGCTCGTTTTCCGTCTCTAAAAAGCGGCAGACACGGCAGTTTCAAGCGAATTCCATTCCAATGGCATTTTATAATGTTAGCATATACGTTATAGCGAGTCAACAAGACTTCACCGTTTGTCAAGACCGAATTGCCCGGAAAATAAAGTAACCTTTTTCTTTCGCGATCGTTTCAACTTGACCAAACACCTCTTCTAATAACTTTTTAGCAGAAGGTGCTCCTTGTTTCTTTTGAATGACGACATAAATTGCTCCTCCATCGACGAGGTGCGTATGTGCTTCACGCAAGATCGTATGGACGACTTGTTTCCCCGCACGAATCGGCGGATTGGTGACAATGGCGGCAAACCGTTCTCCCCCCACCGCGTCATACGCGTGAGAAAGCCGTGTTTCGACCGTCACTCCATTACGGGCGGCGTTTTGCTCAGAGAGCGCCAGCGCACGCTCATTCACATCAATGAGCAAGGCCTCACGCCCAGAGGCATCGGCAAGCGAGATCCCCATCGGACCATAGCCGCAGCCTACATCTAAAATACGTCCCGACACATCAGGCATCTCAAACGTTTCAATTAAAAGACGTGACCCAAAATCGACCGACCCTTTCGAGAACACACCGCGGTCCGAAGTGAAGTGATACTGTTTCCCTCGCAACTCGTACGTCCATGTCTCTGGGGCACTTTCCGAACGTGGATCGTTCGTATAGTAATGATCTCCCATGCGTTGAACCTCCTAACCCATTCTTCAAGGAAATAAAAGAAGCTCGCCATGGCGAGCTTCTATAGGTTGTGAAGTTGAATTACTTAACTTCAACAGATGCGCCAGCTTCTTCAAGCTTAGCTTTGATTGCGTCAGCGTCTTCTTTAGAAACGCCCTCTTTGACTGGAGCTGGAGTTCCGTCAACGAGTGCTTTTGCTTCTTTAAGGCCGAGACCTGTGATTTCACGAACAGCTTTGATGACGTTGATTTTACCAGCGCCAGCGTTTGTGAGGATTACGTCGAATTCAGTTTTCTCTTCAGCTGCTGCGCCTGCGCCAGCACCTGCAACTGCTACTGGAGCTGCTGCTGATACGCCGAATTCTTCTTCGATTGTTTTTACGAGTTCGTTAAGTTCGAGAACCGTCATTGATTTGAGGTCTTCGATGAATTGCTCTTTGTTGAAAGCCATTATGGTTTTCCTCCTTTGATGTTGTGAAAAAGTTTTTTTGAGTTACGCTACGCGACAAAAATTAAGCTGATTGCTCTTCTTTTTGTTCTGCGATTGCATTTGTTGCGACTGCGAGCCCACGGATTGGAGCTTGAAGTACGCTGAGAAGCATCGAGAGAAGACCATCGCGTGATGGAAGTTCTGCAAGGGCTTTGATTTCTTCGAGTGAAGAAACTTTACCTTCGATGATTCCGCCTTTGAGTTCGAGCGCTTTGTGCTCTTTCGAGAAGTCGTTCAAGATCTTCGCTGGAGCAATAACGTCTTCTTTAGAGAAGGCGATTGCTGTAGGACCAGTGAAGACTTCGTCAAGACCTTCGAAGTTCGACTGAGTAGCCGCGCGGCGAAGAAGACCGTTCTTGTAAACTTTGAACTCGATTCCAGCGTCACGGAGTGATTTACGGAGTGTAGTCACTTCTTCAACTGTAAGTCCACGGTAGTCAACAACAACTGTTCCAACGCTCGCTTGCATTTTCTCAGCGATTTCATCGACGAGTGCCGATTTCTGAGCTACGATTTTTTCGTTTGCCATGTGTTTGCACCTCCTAGTCAATTCTTATACCGGACGAGAGGCTGCTCTCCAAAAGAAATCCCTCGTATGAAGACATACGAGGGCGTAATTGTTTGAAAGTAAACCTGTGACAACAGGCTCAAGTTCGAGCAAAGACACCTCGGAAGGGTTTACGGACCGATGTCCACCTTCTGTCTACGGTAATCCAACATATTCGGTTGAACGTGTATTACTTTATCAGCGGTGTCACACGTTGTCAACAATTTATTTCAACAAGATTACTTAAGGAAATCTGCAGTCGCTACACGGATCCCAGGACCCATTGTAGATGAAAGCGAGATGTTTTTAAGGTAAGTTCCTTTTGCAGTAGCAGGCTTCACTTTCATGAGTGTTTCGAGAATTGTCTCGATGTTCTCAGAGAGTTTAGATGCTTCAAATGATTTCTTACCAACTGGAACGTGGATGTTACCAGCTTTATCAACACGGTATTCAACTTTACCAGCTTTGATATCCGCGATTGCTTTTTCTACGTCGAAAGTAACTGTTCCTGTTTTCGGGTTAGGCATGAGGCCTTTAGGTCCGAGAACACGACCAAGTTTACCAACTTCACCCATCATGTCAGGTGTCGCAACGATTACATCGAAGTCGAACCATCCTTGTTGGATTTTGTTGATGTACTCAGCGTCGCCAACGTAGTCTGCTCCAGCAGCTTCCGCTTCTTTCACTTTGTCACCTTTTGCGAAGACGAGAACTTTTTGTGTTTTACCAGTACCGTGTGGAAGTACAACGGCACCACGGATTTGTTGGTCTGCTTTCTTCGGATCTACGCCGAGACGGACAGCAACTTCGATTGTTTCATCGAATTTAGCAGTAGCTGTTTTTTGAACGAGCTCGACAGCTTCAGCGAGGTCGTATGACTTCGTGCGGTCAACAAGCTTAGCTGCTTCTTGGTGTTTTTTACCCATGATCTTTTCCTCCTTGTGGTTAGCGGAATTTCCTCCCACATAATGAAGGGATTGAAGGTGAGCAGTATTCACCGACAACCCCAGAGACTAGCAATTAGTCTTCGATTACAATACCCATACTACGTGCAGTACCTTCAACCATAAGCATCGCTGTTTCTACAGATGATGCGTTAAGGTCAGGCATTTTAAGTTCAGCGATTTCGCGAACTTTGTCACGCTTAACCGTTGCTACTTTCTTACGGTTTGGTTCACCAGAACCACTCTCGATACCAGCAGCTTTCTTCAAGAGAACTGCAGCTGGTGGAGTTTTCGTAATGAATGTAAACGAACGATCTTCGTATACCGTGATGACTACAGGAATAATCAATCCGGCTTGGTCTTGTGTACGAGCGTTGAACTCTTTACAGAATCCCATGATGTTAACACCTGCTTGACCAAGTGCTGGACCTACTGGTGGAGCTGGGTTTGCTTTACCAGCTGGGATTTGAAGTTTAACGAGTTTAGAAACTTTTTTCGCCACGAGACACACCTCCTTAAGTCTAAAATGTGGTTTCTTGGACGTTGTGCGCCCTCCCACTCAATCTATTAGGTCGAGTTTGTACCGAAATAAAGCACAACATCAAACATTTTCGATTGTACCATCCGTTTTACGGATTAGCAAGTGGGTTTAGTTAATTTTCTGAACTTGTTCGAAATCAAGCTCAATTTTTGTTTCACGACCGAACATGTCGACCACGACTTTGAGCTTCTCTTTGTCGGCTTCAATCTCGTCGATTGTTCCTTCAAAGTTCTCAAATGCGCCTTCTTTCACGCGGACAAGGTCACCGAGTTCATAGTTGTAACGATCTTTCTTCTCGATGAGTCCCATTTGTGACAAGACGTTTGTCACTTCGTCCGGTTGGAGTGGGATTGGTTTTGCCCCACCACCCGTTGAACCGAGGAAGCCGGTGACGTTTGGCGTGTTGCGGACAACATACCATGAATCGTCAGTCATGACCATCTCTACGAACACATAGCCCGGGAAACTTTTGACTTCACGTTCTTTGATTTTCTTCTCGCCACTCTTCAATGTGACTTCTTCTTGCGTCGTTTCAGTCGGGACGAGGACGCGGAAAATTTTATCTTCCATGTTCATCGAACCGATTCGACGTTCTAGGTTTTCTTTGACGTTATTCTCAAAACCTGAGTACGTCTGGACAACAAACCATTGTTTCTCCACGGCTTTCACCTCTTCCTTAGTTAATCAATAAATTGACGAGATAACTGACCCCAGTATCTACGCCGAACACGAACAGGCCAATCACGACAACAGTCGCGATGACAGTAATGGTATATTTCGTGAGTTCTTTACGAGTCGGCCAACTCGTTTTCTTCAACTCTTTCCATACGTCGCGCAAAAAGTTCATGGTAGCTTCCTCCTACATTGAATGCCAATCTACGTTACTTTGATTCCCGATGCAGCGTATGCGCGTTACAGCGGCGACAAAACTTCTTCATTTCAAGCCGTGTCGACACGCCGTCTTTTTTTGTCGTCGAGTACTCTCGAGACCCGCATTCTGAGCAAGCGAGACTTACTTTCTTTGCCATTCATAAGCGCCCCTTTCGACTACTCTCTCTTAAAAAAGAGCGAAAAAAAAACGCCTCCTGTAAATGGCGTCTACGGACAAGGCGCTGCTTTTAAAGTATCACATAGGAGGCACGCGGTCAATAATCGGTTAGCTCGTGAGCATCCGGACGTCGACATGACGCTCGAATTTCTTCTTCACACGTTGCAACGCATTATCGATCGATTTGACATGACGATCGAGATCGTCTGAAATCTCTTGATAAGAACGTCCGTCTAAATAAAGACGCAATACTTTCCGTTCGAGGTCACTCAAGATCTCATCCATCTTCGCTTCCATGAACGTCTGTTCTTCCTGTGTCACGATCAATTCTTGTGGATCAGTCGGATGTGGTGGCAAGATGACATCGAGCAACGTCCGGTCAGACTCTTCATCAAAAATTGGTTTATCGAGTGACACATATGAATTGAGCGGAATATGTTTTTGGCGTGTCGCCGTCTTGATTGCCGTGATCATCTGACGGGTGATACACATCTCAGCAAAGCTTTTGAATGACGCAAGTCGCTCGTCCTTATAATCACGCACACCTTTATAAAGGCCGATCATCCCTTCTTGGACGATGTCCTCGTGATCTGCACCAATCAAAAAGTATGAACGTGCCTTCGCCCGCACAAAATACCGGTATCGTTCAATCAAAAACTCGAGCGCGTCGCTATCCCCTTCGTTGCGCGCCAATAAGACCAACTCTTCGTCTGACATTTTTTCAAACTGTTCGTACGGCCATCCGTTCATGCTCGTTACCCCCCGGCGATTGATCCTGAACTATGTAAGGTTGTGTCCCATTATAGGACTCCCTACTCCTATGCGTCAAACAAATTTCTAAAAATTCCGTCAATTGAATACTGTGTAACTCATATATTTAATAGTATACAACATTCCTTTGCAAAAAAATGTCAAAATCGAAACAAAGACGAGTCCATTTGATGAACTCGTCCGTGATTTCAATCACCTTTTGATTTGCGACGTCGCATTTCTTCAAACTTCGCTTGAATATGCGGTGGAATATCAATCGTCTTCCGATTCGCTTGTTCTTTCTCGAGCGACACGCGCTGTTGTTCAATCAATGTTTTCGCATGCTTCCAATCTTTCAACAGTTCGGTTGCCGGGACGCGCAATGCGCCTTGACCAAAGATGACCCACTGCTCCGTGAAATCGTTCGTCGCGACGAATAATGTAATGAGCCGGTCATCCACTAATTCATGGGCACGCCGCTCAATCCATTCGTCCGCCGTCTCATTCTCTTTCGTATAGACAACGTCGACCCGACTCCGCTTCTCTTTGGATTCACGACCATAACGCATATGGGCGTCAAACACGATGGTGACCTCTTTGCCGGACACAGCCTGATATTCTGCCATCGCCTCAATCAACAGATTACGTGCTTGTTCAAAATCTACGTCGCGGAGACTTCTCAAGTGAGGCCACGCGCCGATGATATTATATCCGTCGACAAGAAGGAGCTCACGCTTCAGGATACTCATGCCAATGGATGACGTGAGCGATGCACCTCATACAGGAGGAGCGCCGCTGCAACAGATGCATTGAGTGACGTGACATGACCGACCATCGGTAAATGAACAAGGAAGTCGCACGATTCGCGCACGAGTCGGCTCATCCCTTTGCCCTCACTTCCAATGACCACAACGAGTGGCATATTTCCATCCAATCGACGATAGTCCTGACTTTCTTTCGCATCGGTCCCGACGACCCACAATCCTTTTTCCTTCAACTCTTCAAGTGTCCGTGTCAAGTTCGTCACACGCGCCACCGGAATATGCTCAATGGCCCCGGTCGAGGCTTTGGCAACCGTTTGAGTCAAACCGACCGAGCGACGTTTCGGAATGATGATCCCATGTGCGCCAACAGCATCGGCGGTCCGTAAAATCGAACCGAGATTGTGCGGGTCTTCGAGCTCATCTAGTAAAATGAAGAGCGGTGTCTCATCTTTCGAAGCTGCGAGAGCGAACATGTCTTCGACTGTTTTGTATTCATAAGCCGCAACCGCCGCAACGACTCCTTGGTGATGTTCACTGCCAGCCATCTTCTCAAGTTTCGTTTTTGGGACGAATGACACTTGGACCGATGCTTCGTTCGCCATCGCGATAATTTGAGCGAGTGGTCCCTTTTGCTGACCTTCCATAATGAATACTTTATTCATATCCCGACCACTTCGCAGTGCCTCGAGTACCGGGTTACGACCGTAAAGGAAGTCAATCCCTTCCTCCATCACATCGACTTCCTTATAGTCAGGGCGTTCTGCCTTTTGGCGACGCGCGCGATCTGGTCGTTCCCCACGAGGGCGGTCAAACGTTCGTTTCTCCGCTCCCCGATTTCCGTCATGTCGTTTCGGTCGACTCGGCTTCGAGTCGTTCGAACGCTTGTTTGATGAGTTCTTCAAGACGATCCCTTCTTTCTGTCAAATAGATATACCCAATCAATGCCTCGAACGCCGTGGAATAACGATACGTGTGCACATCGACCCGCTTTGGAACCGATCCGGATTTCGCATTCTTTCCACGTCTGACGACAGCCTGTTCCTCTTCTGTCAACGCATCCGTCTCTAACCAAAATGTCACGACGCTCGCCTGCGCTCGTGCATTGACGTAGCGGACCGCACCCCGGTGTAAGTCATTCGGGCGCGTCAATCCTTTCTCGAGCAGGCGTCTCCGTACAGCCATTTCGTATACCACGTCTCCCATGTAAGCGAGCGCAAGGGCATTCATTTGTTTCGGTTGCATCATAACCGCTTCCACCGAACCCCTTGGGCCGTGTCTTCGAGTTGGATGTGTTGTTCTTTTAGTAAATCACGAATCTCGTCAGCCCGGGCAAAATTACGTGCCGCCCGTGCGTCGTTCCGTTCTTGAATCAATTGGTCGATCTCGTCATCCAATAGTTCTTTTTCTTCTGCCAACGTCAAGCCGAGGACACCCGTCAATTCATCAAATAGCGACAGGACCTGTTCTAGCGTCGCTTTGGCCACATGATCGGCCTTCGCATAAATGTTCGCTTCCCGTGCCAAGTCAAAGAGGACGGTCACGGCGTTGGCCGTATTGATATCATCATCCATTGATTCGATGAAAGACGCTTTGATGGATTCAAGCTTCCGTTCCATCGACTCGCTCGCCTCTCCAAGTCCAGCTGTGACCGACAAGCGATATTCAATATTCTGATAGGCTTCCTTGATTCGGCTCCAGCCGTTCGCCGCTTGTTCAATCAATTCTCGGCTATAGTTGATCGGATGACGATAATGTACAGACAACATGAAGAAGCGCAGGACCATCGGGTCGACTTCTTTCAACGCCTCATGGACGAGGAGGAAGTTTCCGAGCGACTTAGACATCTTCTCATTTTCAATGTTAATGAAGCCGTTATGCAACCAATAGTTGGCGAACTTCGCATGGTTGCAAGCTTCTGACTGAGCAATCTCGTTCTCGTGGTGTGGGAATTTCAAATCATGACCGCCCGCGTGAATATCAATTGTTGTCCCGAGATGTTTTTTCGCCATCGCCGAGCATTCGATATGCCAGCCCGGACGTCCTTTGCCCCACGGACTATCCCATGATGGTTCATCCGGTTTAGCCGCTTTCCATAAGACGAAGTCGAGCGGGTCTTCTTTCTTCTCCCCGACATCGACACGTGACCCGGCCCGCAAATCTTCAATCGATTGCTGGCTCAATTTTCCGTAAGTCTCAAACTTCTTCGTCCGGAAATACACGTCTCCTTCTGATTCATAAGCGAACCCTTCCGTCTCTAATTGACGAATGAATTCGATGATTTCTACCATCGTATCGGTAACACGCGGATGCACGTCTGCCGGTTGAACGTTAAGTGCCCCTGTATCTGCTAAATATGCCTCGATATAGCGATTCGTCAGCGTCTCCGTGTCTTCTCCTAATTCATTCGCCGTACGAATGATCTTGTCATCCACGTCTGTGAAGTTCAAGACGTATTTGACCTCGTACCCACGATACGTCAAGTAGCGACGAACCGTATCGAAGGCGATCGCCGGACGGGCGTTTCCAACATGAATGTAGTTGTAAACGGTCGGACCGCATACGTACATCGATACTTTACCCGGAACAATCGGGACAAACGGTTCTTTTTTATTCGTGAGACTGTTGTACAGCTGAATCATGTGTCTTCTCCTCCATCCGCTTTTCAAGCGTTGCTAATTTTTGTTGTAGTTCATCCACTGCCGCTTCTAAGCGTTCTTGGCATTCGCGGTCCGGATCTGGGAAACGATGATCTAGATCATGTTGCTTCACACGCTTACCGTTTCGGATGACGACACGACCTGGAATTCCGACCACGGTCGAATCAGACGGCACATCGTTCAATACGACCGAGCTCGCTCCGATTTTGACGCAATCGCCGACCGTGATGTTCCCAAGTACTTTCGCCCCCGCTGAAATAAGCACGTCACTCCCGATTGTCGGGTGACGCTTCCCTTTCTCTTTCCCCGTTCCACCCAGGGTGACGCCTTGATAGATGGTGACGTCATTCCCGATAATCGCCGTCTCACCGATGACGACACCGAAACCGTGATCGATGAACACGCGGTCCCCAAGGACTGCCCCCGGATGAATTTCAATCCCGGTCAACCAACGACTGAACTGGGCTAATAATTTGGCCACCAGTTTCACGTTACGTTTCCATAATCCGTGCGCGATGCGGTGTGCCCATATGGCGTGAAGGCCTGGGTAAGTCAGTGCCACTTCTACTTTCGAACGAGCGGCAGGGTCTAGTTCCAGGACAGTCCGCAAGTCTTCGCGTACACTGCTCCAAAATCCCATAATCGATATCTCCTTTTCTTATACAAAAACAAAGACGCCCCTGTGCCAAGGCACAGAGACGCCGTAAGCGCGGTTCCACTCTGTTTGGGAAAATGCGTTCCCCTCTCAAGTCTCGTTAACGCCGAGTCACGGCCTCGACTACATATCGCCGAGACGGCTCCGAGGTGCACTTCTTCGGGGGACACATCTAGAACTCCCAGCCTAGGTTCTAGTCTCTGCAACGTGTCGTACCGCTTACTTTCCTCATCGATGCCTTTATTACGCTAATAAAGTTGTCAGACGCTTCAACACACGCTCTTTTCCGATTAACGAAATGGCGTTCGGGAGTTCCGGTCCATGTGTTTGCCCTGTCGTAGCGACACGGATCGGCATGAACAAGTTCTTCCCTTTTTGACCGGTCGCTTTTTGCGTCGCTTTCGTCGCCGCTTTAATCGCTTCCGGTGTGAAGTCTTCGATTGCTTCGAGCTGCTGTTTGAACTCTGCAAGAACAGCAGGTACCGTTTCACCTGAAAGGACAGCGTTCGCTTCCTCGTCATACTCGATTTCATCTTTGAAGAACAAGTCTGTCAACGCGACGATTTCTGCTCCGTGCGTCATTTGTTCTTTATACAATGCAATCAAGTTTGTCGCCCAATCCGCTTCCTCAACAGATACCGCCTCGGGTAATCGTCCTGCTTCTTGTAAGAATGGTAAACTGAGTGCCACCACTTCGTCAAGCGTGGCCTTCTTCATGTATACACTGTTGATCCAAGAAAGTTTTTGTTGGTCAAAAACCGCCGGACTCTTCGACAAACGTTTCGCATCAAACATTTCAATGAACTCTTCTTTTGAGAAGATTTCTTCTTCCCCGACGGGTGACCAGCCAAGGAGCGAAATGAAGTTGAAGAGCGCTGCTGGCAAGTAACCAAGATCCGCATATTGTTCGATGAACTGAATAATCGATTCGTCCCGTTTTGATAACTTCTTATGTTGGTCATTGTAGATGAGCGTCATGTGACCGAATTCAGGATAGTCCCAACCAAGTGCGTCATAGACCATCATCTGTTTTGGTGTGTTCGCGATATGGTCGTCCCCACGCAACACGTGACTGATCTTCATCAAATGGTCGTCCACGACAACTGCGAAGTTGTACGTTGGAATGCCGTCCTGTTTCACGATGACCCAGTCACCGAAATCTTTCGATTCAAACGAGACGTCTCCTTTGACGACATCTGTCCATTTATACGTCACGCCTTCCGGCACACGAATCCGAATAGACGGTTTACGCCCTTCCGCTTCAAACGCTTCACGTTCTTCAACAGTGAGGTTACGGTGCGCACCCGAGTAACGTGGTGCCTCCCCACGTGCGATTTGTGCTTCACGCTCTGCTTCAAGCTCCTCCGAGGTCATGTAGCATTTATAAGCAAGGCCTTTGCTCATCAACTCATTGACGTACTTCTCATAAATCGCAAGACGCTCCATTTGATAATATGGACCGTAGTCTCCGTCACGCCCTGGACCTTCATCCCAGTCGATGCCGAGCCATTCCAAGTATTTCATCTGACTCTCGACACCGTTCAACACATTCCGTTTCTGGTCAGTGTCTTCAATCCGAAGAATCATTTTTCCGCCAGCATGGCGAGCAAATAAGTAGTTAAACAACGCAGTCCGCGCATTTCCGATATGGAGATGCCCCGTCGGACTAGGCGCATAGCGTACACGCACTTCACTCATAATAGTTCCACCTTTCTTCTCTTCTGCCCAAATAGTATACCATTTCTGTCAAGCCCGGTTGAGTAAGATGACCGCTTGCGCCGCAATCCCTTCTTCGCGTCCCGTGAAGCCCAGTTTCTCCGTCGTCGTCGCTTTCACGTTCACCTGCTCGATGTCCGCCTCAAGAAGTTCAGCGATGACCGCTCGCATCTCATCAATGTAAGGACGAAGTTTCGGACGTTGTGCCATGACCGTCGCATCTACATTTCCGAGAACGTACCCTTGGTCTTTCACGAGCTGCCAGACGTGACGAAGCAATACTTTCGAATCCGCATCTTTAAATTCCGGGTCCGTATCCGGGAAGTGCTTTCCGATATCACCTGCCGCAATTGCTCCAAGTGCCGCATCCGCAATGGTATGGAGTAACACGTCCGCATCAGAATGACCGAGCAGTCCGCGCTCATGTGGAATCTCAATCCCTCCTAAGATTAACGGACGTCCTTCTGCAAATGCGTGTACATCAAACCCTTGACCAATTCTCATTGTAATTCCTCCTCCGCTAAAATCGCGTCGCCGAACAATAAATCTTCGGGCGTCGTCATTTTGATGTTGTGATAGTCCCCAAGGACCACTTGTACCGATTCGCCGAGCCACTCAAACAAACTGGCATCATCCGTGCCCATTACTTGTTGTTCGACCGCTCGTTCATGTGCCGCCAAAATGGCTTTCGCCTGAAAGGCTTGCGGCGTTTGTGCCAACCACAGGTTTTCACGGGGAACGGTGCGTTCGATGTGATGACGTTGAACTTGTTTGACCGTATCTTTAACGGGTACCGCCAAGATGGCACCACCTTGCCGTGCCGCTTCAGCCACTTGATGCAACTGTTCACGTTTCACAAACGGACGCGCACCGTCATGAATCATCACAATCGTATCGGGTGCAACAACCTTCAGTCCTGCATGGACACTCTGTTGTCGTTCTTCCCCTCCTGCTACGTATGTAACCGGCGTCTTCATCTGTGACGTTATCTCCTCGAACCAGTCCCGTTCTTCCGGCCGGATGGCTAACACAATTCGTTCGCACCACGGATCGGTATCGAACGTCTGTAACGTCCAAGCGATAATCGGTTTGTCACGGAGCGTCAGCATGAGCTTATTCGCATCCGCACCCATCCGTTTCCCTCTCCCGGCAGCCGGGATGACAACTGTATAAGCTACCATGTAAATACCTCTCTTCGTGAAAAAAGAGAGCGCTCTCGCGTCTCTTTTTGATCCGTTATTCCGGACGGGCAAAAATCATACGTCCTGCAGACGTTTGTAAGACACTCGTCACAACGACAGGGAGCGTCTTCGAAATCAATTTACGTCCGCCCTCCACGACGACCATCGTCCCGTCCTCAAGGTAAGCAACCCCTTGATTCTGTTCTTTTCCTTCTTTAATAACTGTCACGACCATCTCTTCACCAGGAATGACAATCTGTTTGACAGCGTTCGCCAAATCATTGATGTTCAAGACCGGTACATTTCGAACCTCACACACTTTATTTAAGTTGTAGTCATTCGTAACGACAATCCCGTTTTTCAGTTCAGCCAGTTTGATCAATTTGATGTCGACTTCCGGTACATCTTCAAAGTCTCCATCATAGATCTCAACCTGGATGCGCTTGTTTTCTTGAAGTTCCTTCAAAATGTCCAGTCCACGACGTCCACGATTCCGCTTCAACGTATCCGATGAGTCGGCGATGTATTGCAGTTCGCCGATGACGAATTGTGGCACAATCAATGTCCCTTCCACGAATCCAGTCGTCGCAATATCCGCGATTCGACCGTCGATGATGACGCTCGTGTCTAAAATCTTATCATTCGAGCGTTGGACTGGTTCAGCCGCAGGCTTATCCCGTTCACTCTTCACAAATAGTTTGATCCATTCGTTACGCTTCCGATAGCCGACCGCGAAACCAAAGTAACCAAACAGGGCCGTGACAAAAATCGGGACGATTTTACTCAGTAAGAAGATATTCGTGACTTCAAGCGATACACTGATCAAAAAGGCAATCAAGAGCCCAATGATAAGACCGATCGAACCAAATAAGATATCCCCTACGGGTAAACGGACGAGCCGTTCTTCGACAAAACGAATAAATGCAACAACACCATCTGTTAAGAATAAACTAAGAATGAAGAAGATAAGTCCACCAATCAAACTTGCTACGTATGGAATCGTTAACCACTCCGGCACATTCATGCCAAGGTCTGCTAATAAAAGCGTCGCTTCGATGATTCCGAACCAACCCACGACGAGTCCAATCAAAATAAATCCGATTCGTACAGCAATCTTCACTCATTCCACCTCCTTCTATATGAAATAAAATTTCAAAAAATAACACTTTCATTGTAACACGATTTTTTCAATCACGTTCGTTACAAAGCGTTAAAAACTGCCAGTGGCGACCCGTTAGAACGGAATCGCCAACTGGAGTGCTTCGTCCACTGTCCCGACCCCGACGACTTCAATCCCTGCCGGAGCGGTCCATCCCCCCATGTTATTTTTCGGGATGATGGCCCGTGTAAAACCTAGTTTCGCCGCCTCGGCGACACGTTGCTCGATTCTTGAAACCCGTCGCACTTCCCCGGTCAATCCGACCTCACCGATGCAGACATCCGTCGGACGGGTCGGACGATCGCGGAAACTCGAGGCGATCGAGATACAAATCGCAAGGTCAATCGCCGGCTCGTCCAGTTTGACGCCACCGGCTGCTTTCAAGTACGCATCCTGCGTCTGAAGCAAGAGACCGGAACGTTTCTCAAGCACGGCCATGAGAAGCGCGACTCGGTTTTGATCGATGCCCGTTGCCATACGTCTCGGGTTCCCGAACGATGTCGGAGAGATGAGTGCTTGGAGTTCCACAAGTACCGTCCGTGTCCCTTCCATTGAGGCAACGACGGTCGAGCCTGACACGCCCGCGGTGCGCTCCTCTAAGAATATTTCGGACGGATTGAGCACTTCCTCAAGCCCGCTCTCTTTCATCTCGAAAATGCCAATCTCGTTCGTCGACCCAAAACGGTTTTTCACCGCCCGTAAAATACGGAACGTATGATGACGTTCCCCTTCAAAGTAAAGTACCGCATCGACCATATGCTCGAGTAAACGAGGACCAGCAATCGATCCTTGCTTCGTCACGTGACCGACGATGAAGACGGCGATCCCTCGCGTTTTCGCAATTTTCATGAGGGCGGCCGTACATTCTCGAACTTGCGACACGCTCCCTGGCGCTGATTGAATCTCATCCATGTATACCGTTTGAATCGAGTCAATGATGACAAATCCGGGTTGCTCCTCATCAATAACCCGTTCAATCATCAACATGTCCGTCTCAGCGAGTACGAACAAGTCATCCGTTGGTAAGCCGAGCCGTTCCGCACGCAGTTTCGTCTGTTTGAGCGATTCCTCTCCCGAGATGTACAGCACCTTTTTACCACTATGGGCTAAGTGAGCGCTGACCTGTAGCAAGATTGTTGATTTCCCAATCCCTGGGTCCCCTCCGACTAAGACGAGTGAACCTGGGACAATTCCTCCACCGAGCACGCGGTCAAATTCACGGCTATTCGTATGCACACGCGTCTCTTCTTGTGAGACGACGTTTGCTAAACGTTCCGGTTTCAATTGTCGCGATGAACTATGCACAAAGGCCGCTCCACGTTTGGCCTTCTTCTCTTCTACAAACTCTTCGACGAGCGTATTCCATTCATTACAACCCGGACAGCGTCCCATCCACTTGGCTGATTCATATCCGCACGATTGGCAGACGTATTTCGTTTTAATTTTGGCCATAAGTTCCCTTCCTGTCTAAAAAAAGCTCCCTCTAAACGACGAGGGAGCTGAATGATTTACTGAACTACACCTTCGTTACGAACGACGAACTCTCCATCTTGTACGTCGAGCGCAACTTTACTGCCTTTAGCGATTGTACCGCCGAGCATCGCTTCTGAGAGACGGTCCTCCACTTCCCGTTGAAGGGCACGACGGAGAGGGCGAGCCCCGTATTCCGGATCGTAACCGACATCGGCAATTTTATCGAGTGCCGCATCCGTCAAGCTGAAATCAACACCTTGCTCGGCGAGACGTTTCTTAAGTGTCTCTGCCATAAGTTTGATGATTTCTTGAATGTGCTCTTTTTGAAGTGAATGGAATACTGTGATTTCATCAATCCGGTTCAAGAACTCAGGTCGGAACGCTTTCTTCAATTCCTCGAGCACTTTGTCCTTCATTTCTGTATACTCACGTTTCACATCATCTTCCACTGTGAATCCTACATATTTGTTTCGTTGAAGCGCTGCGGCTCCGACGTTAGACGTCATGATGATGACGGTGTTTCGGAAGTCGACTGTGCGACCTTTCGAATCCGTCAAGCGACCGTCGTCTAACACTTGAAGCAAGATGTTGAATACTTCTGGGTGCGCTTTTTCGATTTCATCGAGTAGGATAACCGAGTACGGTTTCCGACGCACTTTTTCAGTCAATTGACCGCCTTCTTCGTAACCAACATAACCAGGAGGCGAACCGACGAGACGGCTCGTCGCATGTTTTTCCATGTACTCGGACATGTCGATTCGAATGATGGCATCTTCATCGCCAAACATCGCTTCGGCAACTGCACGGGCGAGCTCTGTTTTCCCGACTCCGGTCGGTCCGAGGAAGATGAATGACCCGATTGGACGTTTCGGATCTTTCAATCCGGCCCGGGCGCGACGGATGGCGCGGGAAATGGATTTCACCGCATCGTCTTGACCGATGACACGGTTGTGAAGAATCGATTCGAGTTTGAGGAGACGGTCTGTCTCTTCTTCGGCAATCTTCGTGACCGGTACACCTGTCCAGTTCGCAACAACTTGAGCGATATCTTCTTTCGTCACTTCAAGTTTTTCGTTCCCTTGCTTGTTCTGCCACTCTGCTTTCAACTCTTCTAACTCATCGCGTAACTTCTGTTCCGTATCGCGAAGGGAAGCTGCTTTTTCAAACTCTTGGCTTTGAACGGCAGAGTCTTTCTCTTTACGAATCGATTCGAGACGGGATTCCAACTCTTTCAAATTCGGTGGTGCCGTGAATGAACGAAGTCGTACTTTCGATGCTGCCTCGTCGACGAGGTCGATCGCCTTATCCGGCAAGAAACGATCGGAGATATAACGGTCTGAAAGGACGACCGCCTCGTGAATCGCCGTATCTGTAATCGTCACACGGTGGTGTGCTTCATAGCGATCGCGTAACCCGAGTAAGATTTGTTCAGCTTCTTCTGTTGTCGGTTCGTTCACTTGAATCGGTTGGAAGCGGCGCTCAAGCGCTGCATCTTTTTCGATGTACTTTCGGTATTCATCAAGTGTAGTCGCCCCGATACATTGAAGTTCGCCGCGAGCCAATGACGGTTTGAGGATGTTCGACGCATCGATTGCACCTTCTGCACCACCCGCACCGATCAATGTATGCAACTCATCAATAAAGAGAATGACGTTACCGGCTTGACGAATTTCGTCCATCACTTTTTTCAAGCGATCTTCGAATTCACCACGATATTTCGTACCTGCGACGAGCGTTCCCATATCGAGCACCATGACGCGTTTGTTGCGAAGCGTTTCAGGTACCTCGTTGTTGATGATTTGCTGAGCGAGACCTTCGACAACCGCTGTTTTCCCGACCCCTGGTTCCCCAATTAGAACCGGGTTGTTCTTCGTCCGACGCGACAATACTTCGATGACACGTTGAATTTCGCCTGCGCGCCCGATGACTGGATCTAAACGAGACTCGCGCGCTTGTTGTGTCAAATCGCGTGCCAACCCATCAAGTGTTGGGGTTGCGGCGCTCGCCCCAGGTTGTGAAGCATTTGAAGAAGACTCGGTGTTCCCGAGAAGTTGCAACACTTGTTGGCGTGCTTTCGTCAAACTGATTCCAAGGTTATTGAGGACGCGTGCCGCGACCCCTTCTCCTTCACGAATCAATCCTAGAAGGATGTGTTCCGTTCCGACGTAAGAGTGTCCCAATTTTCGAGCCTCATCCATCGAGAGCTCAATGACCTTTTTCGCACGCGGTGTGTAGTGAATCGTCGACCCGTTCTCCGAACCGCGACCAATCAATGATTCTACTTCTTGTTGGATTTTTTCAGAGGTCAATCCGAGGGCGAAGAGCGCTTTTGCCGCAATCCCTTCTCCTTCACGAACCAATCCTAATAAAATATGTTCTGTACCAATATTATGATGGCCAAGACGTACGGCTTCCTCTTGTGCTAAAGCTAATACGCGTTGTGCTCGTTCTGTAAATCGTCCAAACATCATTGACATAACCTCCTTATAGTTGGATCAAACTAAGCCTTGATCTAACGTTCGACGAACAAGTGTCGCTCGTTCTCGATCTCGTTCTTGCGTAGATAATGTTTTCCCGAAATGTTTTTGTAGAAAACCTGATTGTAACCGAACGATGAGTTCATGAAACTTCGGCGGACTCCAATCAGACAAAATTCCTAGGTCACTCGCTAAATGTAAATCAGATAGCCGCTCAATGGCTTCGGTAGAAGAAAGAAGTTTGGCATATCGTAAAATACCATATGACCGATAAAACCGATCCTCTAACTCTTCTTGTCGATGTGCGATGAGTTCTTCACGCGCATGACGTTCTGCTTGAATCACTTGTTCTGTCACTTCCATAAAGTCAGCTAACAGCTGTGATTCATGACTGCCCAATGTCCGCTGATTTGAAAGCTGGAACAACCGTCCTGCCGCATCGCTACCTTCTCCGTAACGACCTCGAATCGTATAGCCAAGTTTTCGAAGTTCTCGCAAAATGGGGCTGATTCGACCCGTTAACGTGAGTCCCGGTAAGTGTAACATGACCGAGGCTCGGAGTCCGGTTCCGATATTGCTTGGGCATGTCGTCAAGTAGCCTAACTGTTCGTCAAAGGCGTAGGAGAGTGATTCTGCGCACAATGCGTCTACTTGATTCGCTAATTCAAATGCCTCTTTCACTTGATAACCTGGGAGTAAGGTCTGAATTCGTAAATGATCTTCTTCGTTAATCAACACACTGATGGTTTCATCTTCACTTAAAAAGACTGCACTTTCTTCGTTTGTCGCAACGGCCGGACTAATCAAGTGTTTTTCCATCAACGCCTGCCGGGTGACCTCATCATAGTCACGCATATGAAGATATTCAAATCCCTTTAACCCACGTAACCGCCCTTCGAGACGATTACACAGTTGACGTTCTCCTTCTTTAGTGAGGACCGGCGAAAACACAGTGTCTTTGACGTTACGTGCCAGTCGGATTCTTGTGGAGACGACCAGGTCATCCAATTTGGCACGCTCTTTCATTTTTGGACCAAGTGGATGTGTTAGGAACGTTTCCATTAGACATCACCTTGCCCTTCTAATTGCTTCATTTCTTTTTGAATACGTGCTGCTCGTTCATAATCTTCTTGTTCGACAGCGCGGGTCAACTCCCCTGCCAACTTTTCGAGTCGCTCTTCGATTCGTTCATGCGGTGTACGTAACTGGTCAGGGACCGAACCGATGTGATGATCATGTCCTTGTTGATATTGACGTGTGGTTTTAATCAGTTCATCACGAAATACGGTATAACACGTAGCACATCCTGCTTTTCGTACACGTAATAAATCTTGGCGCGTCATCTGACAGGTTGGGCAACGCTTTACGACCGGGACATAGCCCGTCATAAGTTCTACCGTACATTGTCGACATAGCCGTTTTTTTACGGGCACGTCCTGTTCCATGACAACGACTTCATTGACAGCCGGTCGCTGTTTACAACGTTCGCATAACATACGACTTACCCTCCATTACGATAACGAAGTACTTTCATCAGCGCGAGTAGTTGTTGACGTCGAATATAGGAGCGATCGTCAACTTGTAAGTTCAATGCTTCATCTGATAAGAGATGATAAATCAACTGCGCCTCTTGTTCGTGCATCATCTGTTCTTCAACCAATCGAATCAGCACATTTTCAACGAGCTGTTCGTTCAAACGTGGATGTTCATGAATGACATCCATCAAACTAGAGAGAACATCTTGTTTTTCGTGTAAAATGACGCGTCGAATACGAATATATCCGCCACCGCCACGTTTACTTTCTACTAAATATCCTTTTTCGACGGTAAAACGTGTGTTGATGACGTAATTGATTTGGGATGGGACACATTCGAATCGTTGTGCGATATCTTGACGTTTGATTTCAATCGCATTTGCCTGACTTTCCTTCAAGACTTGCTTCAAATACTGTTCGATGACATCCGAAATATTTCTCATCTCCACCACCCTCTGACCATCTTTGACTTTTGACTATATTTTATCATTGATTTAAAAAAAGGCAAACGAAAAGCGATGCCTCTATGTCGAGAGCATCGCTAAAACAAAAAAACGACCGAGCGTATGCTCGGTCGTCCTCTGCGTTGTTGCCTGGCAACGTCCTATCCTCACAGGGGGAGATCCCCCAA
>NZ_MTCT01000011.1:0-1270 GCF_002009685.1 Exiguobacterium sp. HVEsp1
CTGTTCAAGGTGAACAAGTACGGCGAAATAACAATCGATAAGACGAAAGTCTTGATCCCTTCAGGGTCTCGCCATGGGCAAGTACGCGCCATCCTAAGATGGGATTCGATGAAGATTCTCTCACTTTATGGAGAAATCCTCTACGAAGAAAAACGACCCTACATGATGACAAAACGTGCGCTCCCGTGGGAAAACATCATCAGCACCTGGCACAAGAAGCCGAGAAGCTTCGGTCACTCCCGTTATTCCGAATACCTGCCGGGTAGAATCAAAGAGTACCTGGGCGTGCCGAACTTACTTGTCCGGCAGGAACGACTGGCCTGGATCCGAGCCAAGCTCGCGCTGTATCCAATCCTAGAGATCAATGAAAGCCTGTACGAGCTACTGAGCGAGGACGACGCCCCAGCCGTGGTTGAGGACCATCCATACGATGTGGACTGGAGCAAGTACGATAGCTTGAATCGGCCGTGGGGAGAAGGTGGCACAGCATGAGCCTAAAAGAAATGTGCAAGTCGCTCCGCCTTGCCTACGTCGCCGAAATCTATGAATCGATTCCGACGGAATCTCCTGAAAAATTTCTTATGGAGCTTTTCTCTATGGAAATGCGCCTCCGCGAAGAAGCGAAGGCGCAACGGTTTATCAAAAAGGCTAAATTCATCAACAACAAGTCACTCGACGACTATCGCTGGGGCAATCACATCTACTTCCCGAAGCATTTGGATAAGGACGAACTGACCTCATTGAATTTCGTCGAACATTCACAGAACGTCGTTCTGACAGGGTCCCCGGGGACGGGAAAGACCCACTTGGCCATCGGACTCGGGAGAGAAGCTTGTCACAAAGGTTATGAGGTGAGGTTCTTCCGGGTCTCCGAGCTCGTAGAGCAACTCAACAAGGCCTGGAGGGATGGAAAGCTGAGCAGCTTCCATTCACGTCTCGAATCGGCAGACCTTATTATTTTGGACGAGATGGGATACATCCCTCTCACAAAAGAATCTGCGGAACTCCTGTTCCATCTCATCACCGACTGGTACGAGAGAAAGAGCCTGATCATCACATCCAACCTTGAGTTCAGTCAGTGGAATCGCATCTTTGGCGACGCGCGCCTAACGGCGGCACTCGTCGATCGCGTCATCCATCACGCTCACATATTAAACTTCACAGGTGACAGTTATCGCGTCACGCATGCGTTGTCGAAACACTAAAACCCAGCTGGCAAAGTTCTGTACTTTTCGTTGCATTATTGTGCACATTTGTATTGCAAAATACA